>DATKAN010000058.1 GCA_035498035.1 Nitrospiria bacterium | reverse complement strand
ATGAACAACGGACAGGGCGGCTGGCCGATGACCGTTTTTCTGGCGCCGGATCAGCGCCCGTTCTTCGCCGGCACCTACTTCCCTCCCGAGGATCGATACGGCCGTCCCGGTTTCGGCGCGCTTCTCCTGAAGATCGCCGAGCTGTGGAAGACCGACCGCGCGGCGTTGTTGCATCAGGGCGAAGCTCTCACGGAGCATATCCGCCGGCAGGTCGTCTCGGTGCCGGCCCAATCCGTGGGGAGCGATGCGATCGACCAGGCCGCGACGCACCTGGCGCGGGAATTCGATCCGGTCCACGGCGGATTCGGCGGCGCGCCGAAATTCCCGCCGTCCACGGCCTTGTCCCTTTTGTTGAGCGTCCACCGGCGCACGGGCGATCCCGAATGGCTCAAGATCGTCCGCACGACCCTGGATGCCATGGCCCACGGGGGCATGTACGATCAGATCGGGGGCGGGTTCTGCCGCTATTCCACCGACGAGCGCTGGCTCGTCCCGCACTTTGAGAAGATGCTTTACGACAACGCGCTTCTGGCGCGCATCTACCTCGAGGCCCATCAGGTCACGAAGGATCCTTTCTACAAACGGATCTCGGCCGAGATCCTGGACTACGAGATCCGCGAGATGACCGCGCCGGAAGGCGGCTTTTACTCCTCCACCGACGCTGACTCGGAAGGCGAGGAGGGAAAGTACTTCGTCTGGACGCCGGAACAAGTCCGGGCCGTCCTTGGAGACGAAGACGCCCGTCGTTTCTGCGCCTATTACGACATCACCGAGGCGGGCAACTGGGAGGGGAAAAACATCCCCAACACCCCCCGGACGCTCGAACAGGTCGCCTCACGCCTTGAGCTCGCCCCCGAGGACTTGCGGGCCTCGCTGGAGGCCTCGCGGAAAAAACTTTACGAGGCACGGCAAAAACGCATTCCGCCCGGACGGGACGACAAGATCCTCACCTCCTGGAACGGGCTGATGATCGGGGCGATGGCCAGGGGGGCGCGGATATTGGGCGACCCGCGATACCTCGCCGCGGCCGTTCGGGCCTCGGATTTCCTTTTGGAAACGCTTCGGGAGCCCGACGGACGGCTGCTTCGGACCTACCGTTCGGGGAAGGCTCATCTAAACGCCTACCTGGACGATTATGCCTATCTGTGCGAGGGGCTGATCGACCTTTACGAAGCCGGCGGCTCGTCGCGATACCTCACCGAGGCCGCGGGGTTGGCCGGAAGGATCCTAAGCGAATTTGCGGCCGAGGACGGCGGCGGTTTTTACCACACCTCGCGCGACCACGAACGGCTGATCCTTCGTCACCGCGAAGGCCATGACGGGGCCATTCCAAACGCGAACGCGGCAGCCGCGATGGCGCTCGCGCGCCTGTCTTTTCATTTTAACCGCGAGGATTGGAGAAAAACGGCGGCGGCGGCCGTGACGGCCTACGGCGCGGTCATCGATCGCATCGCCCGCGCCTTTTGCAAATCGCTGGCCGTGGCGGACTTTCTCCTGGAAGGTCCGGTCGAAATCGCGGTGGTCGGAAAACCCGGCGAGGCGGGGTACGAGGCCCTTCGCCGCGAATCGGATGGGCGCTATCTTCCGAATCAAATCCTGGCGCATTTCAATCCGGACGCGGAAGCGGAAAAAATCCCTGCCCTCCCGCTCCTTGAAGGCAAGGGGTTGATCGACGGGAGGGCCGCGGTGTATCTGTGTTATAACTTCACCTGCTCCTCCCCGATCACCGACCCCGCCCGGATCGGCCCGGCGCTCGACGCGCACCAAAAGCGGCTCCATTCAACCCGACGGGGTTCGCTTTAACGCCGAGTTCGGGCCCCGTTCCCCTCAAGTCGTTTCCATAAAACAGTAGGTCAGGTTCCGGCCCATCCGTTTCGCCTCGCGAAGGGCCTTTTCGGCGCGGGTGATCAGGGCATCGGCATCCTCCGCGCCGCCCGATCGTTCGGCGATCCCGACGCAGATCGTCACCGAAAGCGTCTTTCCTTGCGCCGCGAACGGGTGATCCGCGACGCGGGTCCGAAGCCGCTCGCCGACGATCCGGCCCCCCATCAGGTTGGTGAGGGGAAGGATGATGCCGAACTCGTCGTCGCCGAAGCGCGCCAGGAGGTCGGTCGGACGGATCGAATGTTTGACCCGTTCGGAAAACTCCTCCAGAACCTGATCGCCCGCCGGAGGCCCCCCGCCGTCGATGATCTTGTTAAACTCGTCAAATTGGAACAGGCCGACGGAAAGAGAGGCATGAAGGTCCCTGCAACGCTGGAGGTTGCGTTCGAGGTAAAGGCGAAAGGCGGGCTTGTTGAAAAACCCCGTCAGCCCGTCCCGACGGGTTCGTTCGGACCTCTCGTCCCGGTAAAGATCCTCCAAGCTGTTGGGTCCCACGTAGCGCAGGACCGAATTCCCGACCCGAAGGAGGTCTCCCTCCACGAGCGCCCTCCGCTTGACCTTCACGTCATTAATAAACGCCCCGTTCTTGCTCCCCAGGTCGCGGAGAACAACCGTGCCGTCGGCTTCCCGGACGACCTCGGCATGCTGCCGCGATATTGAGGGATCGTCGATCGGAATCTCGGTATCCGGCAGTCTCCCGATCACCATCCGTTCCTTGGCCAGCGGAAACTTCTCGCCGATCACCGGACCGGCCACGACAACAAGGCAGGCCAGATGGTAGTTGATCCAATCCATCCTCCGCCGGGTTAGGTGGTCGGAAGGGTTGATCGATCCGAGGGTTGTCTCGTTATCCATGCGTGCTCCCGGGCCTCGATCCGGCGGCGGAGGGCCTAATCGCTAAAACACCGAGCCCTCGGCCTCCTGGCGCTCGTTCCAGAGGGCCTGGTCCAGAAGGATCATGACGACATTGTATTGTTTGACCAGTTGTTTTGATTCGAAGCGCATCCGGTGCTCCCGCTGAAGGACCAGGCGGGTCTGGGGATCGTCCCACTGGACGAATTCAAACGGACGCTCCCCCAGCGTTTTCGATTCGATCGGCACCTTCCCGTAGCGTTGCATGTTCTTTTTGATCCAATCGTCCCAGCGGGCCTCGTCGAAATAGCCCGGCCGGTACTCGACCGACACGCGATAAAGCCGGCCGTGAAGAAAGCGGCAGCCCATGACCCGGATCTCCGGCGGAAGGGATTCCCGAAGGACCTCAAACGACCGTTCGTCCCCGATCAGGCCGGGATTTTCCCCGGTCTGCTCGCTGCTTTTGACCGCTTTTTGAAATTCCCCGACCGTCATCCCAAGACGGACGGGACCCGCCTTCCGGTCGATCGGATCGGCGGCGTGGACGGCCGAATAAACCCCGCTCAAGCCGCACAAGAGCGCCACGCCGATCGCGAAGGGTAATCGATTGATTTCGGAGGCCGCTGTCCCGCCGGATTTCATCACTGGATATTGTAAATGCCGATGACGTAGAATATCGCGGTCAAGACGAGAAGAAAACCGACCACGAATACGATGACCCGCAAGAAGTTCATCTCAACCCTGTTTTCCCAAATCGCGTTCCGTCCGACCCCGACTCTTTGACAGGATCGACTCTTATGGTATACTAACTCCGCAATTTTTACAATCCGCCGACCAAGGATTGTTATGCCCCCCCGCAAGAAATCAGAGGCCCCGTCCAAATCATCCGACCGGGATCAATTGCGCGACCTTCTTTTCCGGGAATCGTTCCGCTGCAGCGATCGGGCGGTCTTCAAACTCACCTCCGGACAGATGAGCCGCTACTACGTCGACTGTAAAAAGGTGACGCTGGACCCGAAGGGGGCCGCGCTCATCGGCCGCCTGGTTTTCGAGAGGATCAAGCCCCTTCACCCTCAGGGCGTCGGCGGTCTGACCTTGGGCGCCGATCCGATCGCCGTCGCCGTCGCCCTGACCAGTCACCTCGAGGGACAACCCGTCCCGGCCTTCATCATCCGGAAGGAACCCAAGGGCCATGGAAGCCGGGCCTGGATCGAAGGGAACCTTCCTGAAGGCGCCGGGGTCGTGGTCGTGGAGGACGTCGTCACCACCGGCGGATCGACCTTGAAAGCGATCGAACGGCTCAAGGCGCACGGCTGCAAGATCCTGAAGGTCGTCGCTCTCGTGGACCGTCAGGAAGGCGGCCGGGAAAAAATCGAAGCCTCCGGTTACCTTTTGGAATCCCTCTTCACGGTGGACGACTTGCTGGTCCTGGCCGGGGCCTCTCGCTCCTCGTCGGAGCCTACCGGCCAACCCCTTATTTAAGTTGCAATTCTAAGCCCCTTTTGTTTAAAATAAACACTTCAAATCGGAAACTCCCGACGTTTCAGTCGGATACCGGATAGCACTAAGTCGCAGGCTAACCCCTCACTTTGCGAAGCAAGGTTAAATGAATCATGGATCATCTGATCGATGAAGCGCAACAATATTTGATGAACACCTACACGCGTCAGCCCCTGATCATCCATAAAGGCCGTGGCACGCGGGTGTACGACCCCAACGGCAAGGAGTATCTCGACTTTGTCGGCGGCGTCGCGGTCAACAACCTGGGCCATTGCCATCCCAACGTCACGGTGGCTTTCCAGAAACAGGCGCAGCGCCTGGTGCATGTCTCGAACCTCTACTATACCGAGCCCCAGGTCAAGCTGGCCCGGCTCCTGGTCGAGCATTCCTTCGCCGACAAGGTCTTTTTCTGCAACAGCGGAACGGAGGCCATCGAGGCCGCCATCAAACTTGTTCGAAAATTTTCCCGCGAGAAGTTCGGGCCGGACCGGTATGAAATTATCACGATGGAGCAATCTTTTCACGGCCGGACGCTGGCCGCCGTCACGGCAACGGCCCAGCCGAAATACCATAAAGGGTTCGAGCCGCTCGTGCCGGGCTTTCGGTACGTTCCCTACAACGATCTGAAGGCCGTTTCGAATGCGATCTCCGACCGGACGGCCGCCATCCTGGTGGAACCGGCCCAGGGCGAAGGCGGCGTCCGGATCCCGGACCCCGACTACCTGCCCGGCCTTCGGAAACTGTGCGACGAGAAAGGCCTCCTCTTGGTCCTGGACGAAGTCCAAACCGGTATCGGGCGTACGGGACGGCTGTTCGGCTACGAGCATTCCGGAATCGAACCCGACATCATGGCCCTGGCCAAGGGCTTGGGCAGCGGCCTGCCGATCGGCGCGCTGCTGGCCAAGGATTCCGTGGCCCGGGCCTTCACCCCCGGCTCTCACGCCGCCACCTTCGGCGGGAATCCGCTGGTCTGCGCCGCGGCGATCGCGACGCTCGAGGTGCTGCTGGAGGAGGGCTTCATTCTGGATAACTGCCGTCGGATGGGCGAATACTTCGTCGAACGGCTCAAAGGCCTCCAGCAGCGGCATCCCTGCGTCGTCTCCGTCCGGGGCCTGGGGCTGCTGGTCGGGATGGAGCTCGCGATCGACGGTAAACCCATCGTTCAGGACTGTCTGGAGGAGGGCCTCCTGATCAACTGCACGATGGACCGCGTGCTCCGCTTCGTCCCTCCGTTGATCATTCTGAAGGAAGAAATCGACCTGCTGATCAACCGGCTGGACGGAATCTTCAAAAAGAGAACGGCATGAAAGTCCGGCACCTGCTCACCCTCCTCGAGCTCAGCCCCGGAGAGCTGATCGGACTTCTCGACCGGGCCGACCGCTTGAAGGCGCAGCACCGGTCGGGCGGGGTACAGCGCCCGTTGACGGGAAAAACGCTGGGGTTGTTGTTCGAGAAGGCCTCCACCCGGACACGCGTCTCGTTCGAAGCGGCCATGAACCAGCTGGGGGGATCGGGCCTGACCCTTTTGGCGGGCGACCTTCAGCTCAAACGCGGCGAGACGGTGGCGGACACCGCCCGGGTCCTCTCCCGCTATCTGGACGCCCTGGTGATCCGGACCTTCGGACACGAACAACTGGAGGCCTGGGCGGGCGCGGCGACCATTCCGGTCGTCAACGGCTTGACGGATCTTCACCACCCCTGCCAGGCCTTGGGCGACCTGCTGACGATCCGCGAACGATTCGGAGCGTTCAAGGGCCTGAAGCTGGCCTATATCGGTGACGGAAACAACGTGGCCCATTCCTTGATCGAGGGCGCGGCCCGGACCGGGATCGAGATCCGTCTGGCCTGCCCGAAAGGCTACGGTCCCGACCCGCGGATCGCGGAGGCCTCCCGCGTTGCGGCCCGACAAACCGGGGCGCGGATCGAAACGATGGAAGAACCCCGAAAGGCCGCGCAGGATGCGGATATTCTCTACACCGATGTCTGGGTCAGCATGGGGCAGGAGAAAGAGGCGAAGTCGAGACAGAAAAAGTTCAGGCCCTACCAGATCAACGACACCCTGCTCTCGGTCGCAAAGCCCTCGGCCGTCGTCATGCATTGCCTCCCGGCCCACCGGGGGAAAGAGATCACGGCCGAGGTGATGGACGGAAAGCAGTCGATCGTGTGGGAGCAGGCCGAAAACCGGCTGCATATCCAGAAGGCTATCCTGGAATGGTTGCTGGTCTGAACGGAACAAATCTTTAACGGGAGCAAAGCGGGAAGAACGCCATCCATGGCCGCAAAAATCAAAAAAGTCGTTCTCGCCTATTCGGGCGGGTTGGACACCTCGGTCGCGATCCACTGGTTGAGGGCCACCTACCGCTGCGATGTGATCGCTTTCTGCGCCGACCTGGGACAGGGCGAGGATCTCGAGGCGATCCGGAAGAAGGCCCTGGCGACGGGCGCGAGCAAGGTCTACACGGAAGACCTGCGGGAGGTCTTCGCCAAGGACTACCTTTTTCCGATGCTCCGGGCCAATGCGGTTTATGAAGGCGGCTATCTTCTCGGAACCTCCATCGCCCGGCCGCTGATCGCCAAGACCCAGATGGAAGTGGCCCGCCGCGAGAAGGCCGACGCCGTCGCTCACGGGGCGACCGGCAAGGGCAACGACCAGGTGCGCTTTGAGTTGACCTATCTGTCGGTCGACCCGCAGATTCGCATCATCGCCCCCTGGCGCGAATGGATCCTGGATTCGCGGCAGTCTCTGATCGATTACGCCCGGAAATACAAAATCCCCGTCACGGCGACGAAGGCCAAGCCCTACAGCATGGACCGGAATCTTTTCCATATCAGCTACGAGGGCGGGATTCTGGAAGATCCCTGGGCCCCGCCCCCGGAGGAGATGTTCCTGCTCACGGTCTCGCCGCAAAAGGCGCCGGACCGTTCCGACACGATCGAAATTGCTTACGAGGGCGGCAACCCCGTCGGTCTCGACGGAAAAAAGCTCTCCCCGGCGGCGCTGATCGCCCGGCTGAACGAGCGGGGCGGGCATCACGGCATCGGCCGGGTCGACCTGGTCGAAAACCGCTACGTGGGGATCAAATCCCGCGGCGTTTACGAAACCCCGGGCGGCACCATCTTGCAGATCGCACACCGGGCCGTCGAATCGATCACGATGGACCGCGAGGTGATGCATCTTCGGGATTCCCTGATCCCCCGTTACGCCGAGCTGGTATACAACGGCTACTGGTTCTCGCCGGAACGGGAGATGCTCCAGTCCGCGATGGACGCCGCGCAGAAGAACGTGAGCGGGATCGCCCGCCTGACCCTGTATAAGGGAAACTGCGCGGTCGCCGGCCGGAAATCGGAGCGCTCGCTTTACGATCCGGAACTGGCGACCTTCGAGACCGACACGGTCTACAATCAGCGGCTGGCCGAGGGCTTTATCCGCCTGAACGCGCTGCGATTGCAGCAACCGGGAAGGAAGGGAAAATAACGCATTGGCACCGAACATGAAAAAAAATTCCAAAAATAAAAAAATGTGGTCGGGACGATTTACGGCCGAGACCCACCGGCGCGTCGAGGCCTTCACGGCCTCCCTCCCCTTCGATCGACGGCTTTACCCGCAGGACATCGCCGGGAGCATCGCCTGGGCCCGCGCCTTGTCCCGGGCCAAGGTCCTGACCCAGGACGAGGCAGACCGGATCACCGAGGGGCTGAAGGCCGTCCGGATCACGATCGAGGAGGGCCGGGCGGTTTTTGAAGAACAGGATGAAGACATCCATATGGCGGTGGAACGGCTGCTGACCGAGAGGATCGGCGAACTGGGAGGCAAGCTCCATACCGGCCGCAGCCGGAACGATCAGGTGGCGCTGGACCTGCGTCTCTACCTGCGGGACGAGATGAAACACATCATCGAGGCCGTCAAGGACCTGCAGGACGGCCTGGTGGCCAAGGCCAAGAGCCATGTCGACGTCATCCTTCCCGGCTATACCCATCTTCAGAAGGCCCAGCCGATCCGCTACGCCCATTACCTGCTGGCCTACTACGAAATGTTGGAGCGGGACCGGCAGCGCTTCCTGGACGGCTTTCAACGGGTCAACGTCATGCCCCTCGGCTCCGGGGCCTTGGCCGGAACGAACTACCCGATCAACCGGGAGGAATTGGCCGAGGACCTGGGCTTTCCCGCCGTCACGGAAAACAGCCTGGACGCGGTGAGCGACCGGGACGGGGCGATCGAGTTTCTGGCCGCCGCGGGCATCCTCATGATGCATCTGTCCCGGTTCTGCGAAGAGCTGGTGCTGTGGTCCACGGATGAATTCGGCTATCTGGAACTGCCCGACGCCTTCTGCACCGGAAGCAGCCTCATGCCTCAGAAAAAAAATCCCGACGTCCCCGAGCTGATCCGGGCCAAGACCGGCCGCGTCTACGGCCATCTGATGGCCCTGCTGACGGTGATGAAGGGTCTTCCGCTGGCCTACAACCGGGATCTTCAGGAGGATAAAGAGGCGGTGTTCGATTCGGTCGATACCGTGAAAACCAGCCTGTCGGTCCTGACCGAGATGATCCCGGGAATCACGCTGCGGCGGGAGGCCGCCGCCAAGGCCGCCGAAAACGGCTTCCTGCTCGCCACCGAGGCGGCCGACTACCTGGTCGAAAAGGGCCTGCCGTTCCGGCAGGCGCATGAAGTCGTCGGCCGGATCGTCCGCTACTGCCTGGATCAAGGGCGGGATTTCAGGCAGCTTTCCATAAAGGAACTCCAAAAATTCTCGGACCATTTTCAAAAAGACGTCATCGGTTTTCTCGATCTGGAGGCGTCCGTGGAACGAAAGCAGCAAACGGGGGCGACCGCCCGGAATCGAATTCTGGAACGGATCCGCCGGATCGAGGAGAAATAAATGCCGATGCCCTGCGTCCGAAGACTGGCCGTCTGCCCGATCATCCTGTTTATTTTATTCTTGTTTTTTCCCGCCGGATGTGGTAAAAAGGGGGCTCTTATCGCTCCGGAGGACGTCCTTTCAAAGGAGCGTTCTCAACCGCAAGGCAACGAACCGTCAGCCCCGGGCCCGCAACCGGGGTCGCAAGAAAGGTCGCAAGAAAATTCCAATGATTCGCGTTAAATAATTATTGAGGTAATTCATCATGGCACTGATCCAATTGGAATCGGCCAAGAAGGCCAAAAAGCTGTTGCTCCTGATCGATCCTTATCCGGAGGATAATCCCTACCGGATCAACCCCTCCGAAATGCAGGCGATCTGGTTCCCGAAACTGTCGCTGCCCGTCATCGCGTCACGGACCCCCAAAACCTGGGACGTCCGAATCGTGGACGAGAGCCGAACGATCGTCCGGAAGGATCTGATCGACGCCGTGATCCGGGAGCGGGGGGCCGAGAACCTCTTTGTGGGCCTTTCGACGCAGATGACCTGCTATACCCAACGGGCCTACGAGATCGCGGACCAGTTCCGGGCGCGGGGCGTCAAGGTCTGCCTGGGCGGAACCCATGCCACCTACCTGCCCGAAGAGGCGAAGCTTCACGCGGATGCGGTCGTGAAGTTCGAGGCCGACGAGATCTGGCACAACGTCGTCGCGGATTTCGAGCGCGGCGCCCTTCAGCCGTTTTATGAAATGGGACCTTATCCGACGATGGAGAACTACGTCCATCCCCGGATCGATCTCCTTCCGAGCGGCTGCTACATGACGAATCAGTGCCTCCAGACGACGCGCGGCTGCCATTTTGACTGCGAGTTCTGCAGCGTCTCCCCCTTCAACGGTAAGAGCTCCCGCCGCCGGTCGATCGACGACATCATCGCCGAAATCCAGCATATCAAGGAATGGCGACGGAACCAGCTCGTGGAGAAAATGATCCGGGGACCCGTCTGGCACCGGATCGGAACCGGCCTGCGGATCTTAACCGGGATCGAGGACGGGACGATCTTCGCCTTCGTGGACGACCTCCACAACTCGAACCGCGACTACTGCAAAAAGCTCTGGACCGCCTTGAAGGAGCTGAACATCAAATGGGGGGCCCAGTGCACGCTGTTCCTGGGGAACGATCCGGACATGGTGAAGCTGGCGGCCGAGAGCGGCTGCGTCTCGATGTTCGTCGGGCTGGAGTCGATCAATCAGGACGTCCTGACCGAGATGAACAAGGGGTTCAATCAGGACAAACGCTACGAGGACCAGATCCGGTGTTTCCATGATCACGGCATCATGGTCAACCCCGGGATCATCTTCGGATCGGACGCGGACGACGAGTCGGTCTTCGAGAACACGATCGAGTTCCTGATCAAGTGCCGCGTGGAGCTGGCCTACATCAATATCTCGACCCCGCTGCCCGGGACGGCGCTGTTCGAGCGGCTGAAGGCCGAGGGCCGCATCTTCGACTGGGACTGGTCCAAATACGACGGCAAGCATGTCGTTTATCACCCGAAACGGATGACGCCCGAAGTTTTGCAGGAGGGCTTTTTCTGGGCCAACCGCCAGTTCTTTTCGATCCCCTCGATCTCCACCCGGATGTCCGCCACAAACCAGCGGTTCCTCGCGCGCTGGGTCATGAACTGGCGGTTCCGGCAGCTCATCCGACGGACCTGTCCCGCGGGCCACTTGTCTCCCCTGGCCAAGACCTTGAAGAAACTCCATGTGGAGCTCCCCTCGATCGACACGGGGAACCTGATTCCCAACGCCTTGAGCGCGGTGAAGACCTCGGTCAAGGAAGCGACGACCCAGATCGATCGTTATCTCAAGATGAAGGTGAAAAAGCACGAGGGATTGACCACCCTGATGATCGAGCTGGAAGGCACGCTGGACCGCTTCAACGTCGCCGAGGTGAAGAAACGGATCCTGAAGGCGGCGAACAAGGCCAAGATGGACATCGTGATTAACTTTGAACACTTAAAATACGCCGCGCCCGAAGCGATCTCGGCTCTGCTGGACTGGCGGCCGCTCAAGCATCTGGCCCCCAAGGTGCGGGTCAAGGTGATGAATTTGAAAAACTCCTTCAGGGAGACGGTGGATCATATTGCGTTGAGGGGACGGGAGATTTCGAAGGAGGATCTGTCGAAACCCAACTATGCATGAGTTCCATTATCGCCAAAACGAGCTTTACTGCGAGGACGTCCCCGTCAAGACCATCGCCCAGGAAGTCGGCACGCCGTTCTACCTTTACAGCGCCAAGACCCTCCTGAACCATTACCGGGCCTACGACTCCGCCTTCGCCTCGATCCCGCACATCATCACCTTCGCCATGAAGGCCAATTCCAACCTGGCGATCCTGCGGCTGTTCGCCCGGGAGGGCGGCGGGGCGGATATCGTCTCGGCCGGGGAACTGTTCCGGGCCCTGCAGGCCGGGGTGGACCCCCGGAAGATCAATTTCGCCGGTGTCGGAAAAACGGCCGAGGAGATCCGCTACGCCCTCGAATCGAACATCCTCATGTTCAACGTCGAATCCTCCCAGGAGCTCCGCAAGATCGACGAGGTGGCGGGGTCGATGGGGAAGAAGGCCCGTGTGGCGCTGCGGGTCAACCCCAACGTGGACCCGAAAACCCATCCGTACATCTCGACCGGGATGAAAAAACACAAATTCGGGATCGGCATCGACAAGGCCCTGGAGGAATACAAGCTGGCCGCGTCCCTGAAACATGTCGAGGTCGCCGGCATCCATCAACACATCGGGTCCCAACTGACCGAGACCGCCCCTTACGTCGACGCGCTTCGACGGCTGCTGGGCCTGGTTGAGGAACTCAAAAAACTCGGGATCGACGTTCAGTACGTCAACATCGGCGGAGGATTGGGCATCACCTACGAAGACGAGACCCCTCCCCTCCCCAAGGAACTGGCGACGGCCATCGGGCCGCTCGTGAAGGACCTCAAATGCGTCCTGATCATGGAGCCGGGCCGGGCGCTCGTCGGAAACGCCGGCATTCTCGTCACGAAGGTGCTCTACACCAAGGAAGGGGAAGCCAAAAAATTCGTGATCGTGGACGCCGCCATGAACGATCTCATCCGTCCGAGCCTCTACGGGGCGTTTCATCTGATCCAGCCCTTGATCCGCCGCGGACGGAAGACCATCGCGGCCGACGTGGTGGGACCGATCTGCGAGTCGGCCGATTTCCTGGCGAAGGACCGTGAAATGGAGGAATGCCTCCCGGAGGAATACCTGGCCGTCATGAGCGCGGGCGCGTACGGGTTCGCGATGGCCTCGAACTACAACGCCCGTCCCCGGACGCCGGAGATCCTGGTCCACGGCGATCGCTTCGACGTCGTGCGGGAACGCGAGACCTACGCGGATCTGATCAAGGGCGAGCATATCCCGGATTTTTTGAAATAATACAGAAATGAATCCCGCATCGGATGCGGCGGGTGGCCGGAGGCGGGGCGCCCCACCGAGCGCAGCCGGGGTCCCTACACCGGGCGGGGTGGCGAGCACGGCGGGGCTGCCGAAGGACAGGACCCGCCGGAAGGACCATTCAATGAAAAAAATCCCATTCTGGAAAATGAGCGGCAGCGGAAACGATTTTATCCTGATCGACAACCGCCGCGGCGCCCTGAGCGCCTTCAAGGGCCGGCGGCTCAACCGCTTCGCCGCGACGGTCTGCACGCACCGCCTTTCGGTCGGCGGCGACGGCCTGATCCTGATCGAACGCCCCGCGCGTCCCCGGGAGGCCCGGTTCCGCTGGCGCCTGTTCAACGCCGACGGGACGGAGGCCGAGCTCTCCGGAAACGGCGGGCGCTGCGCCGCGCGGTTCGCCTATCTCCGAAAGATCGCCCCGTCCAAAATGGTCTTCGAGACGCTGGCCGGACCGATCCGGGCCGAGATCCGGGGGACGAACGTCAAGATCCAGATGCCGACGCCGCAATCGCTTCAATTGGACGTCAAGATCCCGGTCCGTGACCAGACCTACGTCGGCCACTTCCTCAACACCGGCGTCCCCCATACCGTTCTGTTCGTGGACGACCCGGCCGCGGCGGAGGTGGTTCCGCTGGGAAGGGCGATCCGCCACCATGAACTGTTTCAGCCGGCCGGGACCAACGTCAACTTCGCGACGATCCAAAGCCCCCGCCTCGTCCGGATGCGGACCTACGAGCGGGGCGTCGAGGACGAAACGCTGGCCTGCGGCACCGGCGCGGTGGCGACGGCCCTGATCGCCGGAGCGCTGGGCCAAGGCGCCTCCCCGATGACCCTCCGCCAGCAGAGCGGAATGGTCCTCCGGGTTTACTACCGGTGGGACGGACGCCAGTTCTCCGACGTCTTCCTGGAAGGAGATGCCCGCGTGGTCTATACCGGCGAGATGGGCGACGAAACCCTGTTCTAACCGGGGGAGTTAGCCGTCGGACTCTGAGCCTTGCGGCTCCGGCGGCTTTTGTTTGACCCGGCTAAGGCTCGGCCGCTCAATTTTCCGAAGGAGCTCTGCGGAAAATTGACCCTGACGGGCCGGGTCCTTCGCCAAGCCGTGTACACAAACGCAAGCCGAGTCGCCGACGGGGCCCAGCGCCCGACGGCGCCTCATAACCCTCAACCCTTATTGAACCCACCCTATGATCCGATTCTGGGCCGTAATCATTCTCGCGGTGCTTGCCCTGCTCCTGTCGGGCAACCTCGTCTCCTTTTACACCGACTGGCTCTGGTTCATCGAGATCGGACAGTTCCCCGTCCTGATGACCACCCTGACCGCCGAGATCAAGCTGGGTCTGGGGCTCGGCCTCCTGCTTTTCATCGTTTTGTATCTCAACCTCGTCGTGGCCCACCGCCACCGGAACGCCGGACGCTGGGATCGCACACAACAATGGCTCGACCTGCCCGTTCGCACCCAGCTCGACCCTCAGATCGCCCGGGGGATCCCGGTCCTGTCGTTGGTGGCCGCCTTCCTGGGAGGGCTGAACGGGGCCTCGCAATGGGAAAAATTCCTTCTCGCGCAGAACGCCTCCGGTTTCGGGATATCCGACCCGGTCTTTGGAAACGATTTCGGGTTCTACGTTTTCAAACTGCCTTTCCTGAGCTTTGCCCAGGGATGGGCTATGGGAATGGTGATTCTCGTCACGATCCTCACGGCGCTGCTCTACGTTTATCACGGCGGCCTCGGGGTCGGTCCGAGGGGGTTTTTCATCGACGCGGGGCCGAAGCGGCATTTGACGGGATTGATCGGGGTGATCCTGGCGCTCAAGGCGGCCGGGTACAGGCTGTCGGCCTATGAGCTCCTCTTCACGACCCGCGGGGTGGTCACGGGGGCGGTCTACTCGGATGTCCATGCCCGTATTCCGGCGCTCAACTTCCTGAGCGGACTGGCCCTGCTCGCGGCGCTGGCCGTGATCGTCGGGGGATACGGCCGCGGGTGGCGCCTCCCGGTCGTCGCGATCGCCGGGGTGCTCGTGTTCCAGATCGTCGGCGTCTCGTTCTATCCCGAGCTGCTCCACCGTTTCCGGGTGCTGCCGAACGAGATCGTCTTGGAGCGGCCCTACATCCAGGAGAACATCAAGTCCACCCGCTACGCCTTCGGACTCAATAACATCGAGGAGCAGGAATTTCCGGCCGAGGAGAATCTTTCTCTTCAGGATATGTCGAGGAACGACCTCACGCTCAAAAACGTCCGGCTGTGGGATCACCGGCCGCTGCTCGCCACCTACCGGCAACTCCAGCAGATCCGGACCTATTACGACTTCGTCGGTGTGGACAACGACCGCTACGAGATCGACGGGGAATACCGGCAGGTGATGCTCTCCCCGCGGGAGCTGTCGTCCCGGAACCTTCCCGGGGGCGCCAACTGGATCAACGAGCATCTCACCTACACGCACGGGTACGGCGTGGCCTTGGGCCCGGTGAACCGGATCACCAAGGAGGGCCTGCCCGAGTTCATGATCAAGGACATTCCCCCGGTTTCGACGATCCCGTTGAAGATCGCCCGGCCCGAGATCTACTACGGCGAGCTGACGAACAGCTACGTCTTCGTGAAGACCAAGTCGCTGGAGTTCGACTATCCGCTGGGGGACAAGAACGAGTACACGGTCTATGACGGAAAGGGCGGCGTCCCGGTTTCCTCCCTTTGGCGGAAGCTCCTGTTCTCGGCGGAGTTCGGGTCGATGAAGATCCTGCTCTCGAACGACATCACGTCCGGGAGCCGGGTCCTGTATTACCGGAACGTCCTCGACCGGGTCCGACGGCTGGCGCCCTTTCTCGGCTACGACGACGACCCCTACCTTGTCATCACGAAGGAGGGCCGGCTGGTCTGGATCGTGGACGGGTACACGACGACCGACCGGATCCCCTATGCCTATAACCTGCGCGGACTCGGCAACTATCTCCGTAACTCGGTCAAGGCGGTCATCGACGCCTACGACGGCACCGTCACGCTCTACATCAACGACCCCGACGACCCGCTGATCCGGACCTACGCCGCCGCGTTCCCCGGCCTTTTCAAGCCCCTGGAGGAAATGCCGGCCGACCTCCGGGCTCATCTTCGCTATCCCGAGGATCTTTTCCGCATCCAGGCCCATCTCTACGCCACGTATCACATGCAGGACCCGCAGATTTTCTACAATCGCGAAGATCTCTGGAACATCCCGTCCAAGGGCGACCGGACGATGGAGCCCTACTACACGATCATGAAGCTACCGAAGGAAACGAAGGAAGAGTTCATCCTGATGATCCCCTACACCCCGGCGAACCGGGACAATATGGCGGCGTGGCTGGCCGCGCGGGCCGACGCGCCCCATTACGGAAAACTGATCGTCTACCTCTTCCCCAAGCAGAAGCTGATCTACGGTCCGAGGCAGATCGAGGCCCGCATCGATCAGGACGGATACATCTCCCAGCAGATCTCCCTCTGGAACCAGCGGGGCTCCCAGGTCATACGCGGAAGCCTGCTGGTGATCCCGATCGAGAACTCGCTGCTCTATATCGAGCCGCTCTATCTCTCGGCCGAGGCCGGCTCGCTCCCGGAGCTTCGACGCGTCATCGTCGCGTACGGCAATCAACTCTCGATGCAGGAGAATCTCGAAAGCGCGCTGGCCGCGATTTTCGGCGGACGGCCGGTCCTCCCCGCCCCGTCCGAAGCGGGGGCCGCGCCGCCGTCCGCGGGAAGCGCGAAGGATAAAATCCGTTCGGCCCTCTCCCATTTCGAGCGGGCCGAGGAGCTGCTGCGTCAGGGCGATTGGGCCGGTTTCGGGAAAGAACTTAAAGAGACCGGTGCGATTCTCAAAGAGCTGGCGGGGGAGGGGAAATGAGCCGGGCTTCGGGCGGACCGGGCTATGAATTCGGCATGGTTTTCAGGGAGTGACGAAGCTCCACCAGTGCGCGGTGGATCTCCAGGGCATGATCCTCCGGTTTCACGGAGGGAAAAATCTTTCGGATGACGCCCTGCGGGTCGATGACCACGGTGCTCCTCCGGGCCACCTTCATCCCCATATAACTCGCGAGCACGCCGTATTGCGCGGTGACCTGCTGCCGGTCGTCGGCCAGGATCGGAAAGTTCAGCTTGAATTTCTCCGCGAATTTTTTGTGGGATTCGACCGAGTCGACGCTGATGCCGAGGACCCGTGCGTCCAGTTGCTGGATGGCCGTCAGATTGTCGCGGAAGGAGCAGGCCTCCTTGGTGCAGCCGGGGCTGTCGTCCTTCGGGTAGAAATACAGGACGACCCATTTTCCGCGCTGCTCCGAAAGCGTCACCGGCTTTCCGTCCTGGTCCGGAAGCGTGAAATCGGGGGCGGGTTTTCCCTCCTCCACCGCCAGCCCCGGCGACTGCGCGGCCGCCCGGAAGACGCCGGTGCCGACGTCCGGCCCGGCGATGAGGCCGAGGAGAAGGAGGCCTGAGAGAAATATTTTCATGATGATCCTTGGGCCCGGTACCTTGCGATCATAACCCATCTCACAGCCCTATTCAAGTCCTTCTCTATGTTGTCGCGTGCCTCCTCGATCTTTTCCCGCCAGCCATTTCTTGGCGTCACTTACCGACGAGAACACGGACACGGGCAGGCTCCGGTTGAGCGCCACGGTCTCGGCAAACTTCATCAGGTCCCCCTTCGCGTTCAAGTCGACGTAGGCGATCGCCTCGAATTGTCCGCGGGCCCGCTGGCTTCCCTCCGAAGCGATCTGAAACACGCTCATCGTGCCGAGGCGGGGGCCCTCGAGACGCTCTTCAATCAGCACCCGATGACAGTCACGGGCCGCGCACTCCCGCCGGATTTCCTCGAGATAAGCGGCCACGTTTTCCTCGCTGTTCACCCCGGTGACGATCGCGTGCAGATAGGTGGGCTTCAGTATGAAGGTCAGCGTGTACGACATAGCCATCTCCCCTAAAAGATCAGCCCGCGCCGGAGGATCGATAGGGTGGATTATATTCCTTTAAAGGTGACGGGTCAATTGGGATCGGGGAGGGAAATCGTTAGGATCCATCCCGATGATGTAAACCTCGGGTCACGCAAAGGCGCGGGCGTCGATCACGAATCCGTTTTTCGTTCCCTCCACGCTTTCCTCGTAGGCCTTGGCCACCGAGGCCGCCGGCATCCCGGGGGCAGGGTCCATGCCCAGGGCCACGAGCGTTTCCTTGACCCAGGGCGGGCTCACCGCGTTGATGCGCACGCCCCGGGGCAACTCCAGCGCCGCCGCGCGTACGAAGCCTTCGATCCCGGCGTTCACGGGACTGATCGCGGCGCTCCCCGGCATGGGTTCAAGGCTCAGAACACCGCTGGTCAACGTGAAGGAACCATAATCCGCAATCTGGGAAAGCCCCAGCCGCACGACGTTGATCTGGCCCATCAGCTTGTTGGAGAGGCCAAGCTCGAAATCCTCGTCCGTCAACTCCTTCAGCGGACCGAATTTCGCAAGCCCCGCGGCGCAAACCACGGCGTCGAAAGGGGCCACGGCGCGGAACAGTTTCCTGAGGGAATCGGGAGAGGCCAAATCCACCCGATGATCCCCCTTCTTGTTTCCCACGCGAACCACCTCGTGGCGCTTCGACAGGGCGCCGGCCACCGCCGTTCCGATCGTTCCCGTCGCGCCGATCACGATGACTTTCATCCCGCACCTCCGATCATTAAATCACCCCGTCTTCCATTCTCCTTCGCCACCCGCAGGTTTCGACGGTTCTAGGTTTCAGCCGGAAGTATCTCACGCCTGCTCGGTAAATTTCACGATGCTCGCCAGGTCCTCGGAATTGAGATCGATAAAACCCAGGCCGACTCCGACGCCCTTATGGGTGTAAAGCACGCGGGCCCGGGCCTGAATCGGCCGGGCATCGGAATCCCGAAGCTTGAACCGAAGGGTGATCGAGTTTCCCGTCGGGAAACCTTGCTTCGTGATCAAATACATCCCCCCGATACTGATATCCGAACTTCGATGCACGCCGACCCCGACCACTTCGACCTCTTTGTCGAAAGGGACCCTCCCGCTACTACGGCGTTCATCATGCTTGGGATCAGCCATCAAGATGCTCCCTGGTTTGGTTCAGGCTCTGCGGCCCCGCTCCCCGTCCGGCTTCCATCGCCCATTTCCGCGCGAGTGTCCCTATTGCTCCACTGTTCCATGGCTCATTTTTCCAGTCTTTCTCCCCGCCGGCAGGGATTTAACCTTTAAATCATTCCCGGCCTCATTGATTCCTTGACCGCTTCACTAAACGATGATCGGAAATTGTGTGATAACCGCTTCAAGCTCCTTGCAGGTTTTATTGAGAGCCGACGGATCGCTTTCAAACGAAAATGAAACGGTCGGATAGGATCGGTCATGAAGGCGCGTTGTTCCCTTTATTAGTCCCCGACCCGTTGGGTCGATACTGACGGTCATTTGAAGGGGATCTTCGTCGGAACCACATACAGCCTCGCCCTTCGAAGAGGAAAGGATCATATTGAGACCGGTCCAAAATTTAAAAAACGCCTGCGTTGTATAGGAGGCTTTAAACCGCCCCGTAACCGGCGTTACGGCCAGCTCCACTTCACAGGTCAACCAATTACCGCTATAAACATTTTTCATATCCGGACTTTCCCGCGTAATGATGTTGACCGTTATCGAAGCGCCTTGACCGGCGATTTTCCATGCGATGCTCATCGTGCCAAGTCCTATTTATGACTTTTTTGGATCTATTTTACCGCCATAAAGATATTTTTTATTGCTACACCGTTCCATTGCCCCGATTTCCAGCTTTTCGGCCCGCGCCCCCTGATCGGCGCACAGGCATGGCCGACCCGATGGCCGGTCCGGCCGGTCATTCGTCACGACAGGGTCAGTATCTCAATCCCTTTTACCCGTTTTAACTTCGAGTCATTACCGATAAAACAGGCCGCGCGGGAATGGAGCGCGGTGGCCAACAGAACCGCATCGGGCGTTATTAACTCGTACTCGGCGCGCAATCAGCGTGTCCCCCATGATTGACGTTCCCATTTCAAATAATTTTTAGTGTAGAGGCTCTTCCCCAAACCGGAAAGCGCCTCGGCATACTTCTTGGGTTTAGGCATCAAGATCGTGATGCCGCCTTTGACGACCGCGAGGAGCGAATCGCCGCCCTTGACCTTCATCGCCGACCGCGCCTCCTTGGGAAGCACGATCTGATTTTTCGAAGACAGCTTCAGATAAGCCATGGCCTCCCTCCCGTTGAACCGACCGAATCGGCCTTTACTTTATCATAAAAGTATAGCGGCACAAGATCAAAACTGTCGGAACCCGCCAGATGCCTTTTTTATTGCTCCACGGCTCCATGGCTCCATTTTCCAGCCTTTCCCCCGCGCGCGAGGCCGGAGGGGGGGCTACTGGGCATTGAGAAAATGTTTCCGGAATTCAATTTTTATGGAGCAATAAGAACAAGATTTAGGGTCGAGTCTTGAATTATCAGTTTTCCACCGGCGCTCTCGGCTTTGCCGGCCCTCGTGTAATCAAACTTATATTTCAAGTCCTGGTCACAAACAAGCCATCTAAAGGTATCTCTAATCTGCATTCATTTTTTTACCATCGAACGTATCGGGTGAGCATCCACGCCTCCTTATCAGTAATAAGAGCTCCTTCAGGTGGAGCATGTAAGTTTGTCAATGGGATTTTGCCAGCCCCTAGGATTCCGAACTTGATAACCCAGAATATTTCTCCATCTGTTTTGCAATCATGAAATTTTGGATTCGTCATGTTTCGAGGGGCTGGATCCAGAGCCTTTGCAGCATCCCCATTGCCTTTGCCGTCCAAACCATGGCAGGTAAAACATGTTCCCTTGCCCTCATAGACAGCTTTTCCTTCTGCAATGAAGTTCGGATTGGATGGAAACGGGCTCTTCATGGCCTTCAATTGAGAAATAAGTTCAGTGGGAACAAGCACCTTACATGGATCATTCTCAACCCCAACTATTGAAAACACGGGTGCCGCGCCGAGGCTGATTATGACCAGTATTGGTATAACGATCAACCTCTTCATAAAAGTTCCTGGATAACGAGACCGGCGGCGGGAAAATAGGTTACAAGAAAGGGAAAATTTAATGCCGGGCATGGATACCCCTTCTCCCTCCGCCAGATGGCGCCGCGTGAAGGTTGGAAACGGCAGGCATGGGGGAGGGGCCCCGTTACACCGTCCCGCGACGGGGAAATGAGGGGGATTATACCGGTTTAGGTGGGAGGGGTCAATATTCGCGGCCGCGGGGTTTAAAGCTCCCCGGTTTCGTCATTCCTTCCAGCCGATTCTCGGAACCCATTTTCCCGTTCTTCTCTTATATCGCTCATACTCCTCTCCAAATCTTTCCTGAAGCACCTCCTCCTCATAGGTCGCAATGAAATTATAAAAAATAAATATTCCCGCCAGCAATACGAGGGAGAGGATCGATCCCGTGGAAATCGCAAGTCCGAGGTAGGTTAGGAGGGTTCCCAAATAGATGGGATGCCTTACGTACTGGAAGGCCCCGGTCGTGACCACTCCGGCCGGACGTTCCTCCGGCCGGACGACAACGTGTCCGGAACGGATTAAATAGACGCCGGTGCCCCAAAAAATTCCCAGCAATACCAGACGAACATACATCGGCACGAAATTCGAGAGGGAGGTCGATAAATGGAGAACAAATGAGTCCCCGATCCAGAGGGCCAGAAACAAACCAAGGCCGATGAGCTGGCCTATGTGGCTTAGCGGATGTTCGCCATGATTGCCCCGCATCTTTGAGTCTCTCGATCGCCTCACGCCGTCAAATACTTGGAAAAGGGGGATGGCGAAGGAGCCGCGTGTATGAATTCGATTCGGGAGCCATGGCTCGACTGATCTCGCCGAAGTCGGTCGGCGACGGAGGAATATGACGACGGATTATATCCCTTTAGAGGTTGCGGGTCAATCCGGCGAGGAAACGGGGGTGGGATCGATAATGGATTACCAGAGTATCCGGACGGTGTGTGTGGTGACCCTTTGGGGCGTTTCGAGCGTAATATAATGATGGCAACCCGGCACGAAGGGCATGTTGGGGATCGTCACCGATACCACAACCGGGGTATTCACCTGGGTGCAACCGTTTCCAGTGCTAAGATCCATGCCCTTGGGTTTAAGTTTTACGGAAATTTCGGTGTCGTAATTATGAAAATCCACCGTTCCATCGACACCGTCGCAGGAATTTGGAAGGGTAAGGGGCTCGACGATCCTGATCGAATCTCCGATGGCCCAGATATTCGAATCGACGGGTCCCTGAGCGGCGGGATGGGTCTCGATTGTGAATTTGGGATGATCCTCCGCTTCGGCTCCCGGACCATTAGCCAGGATCAGTAGGAAAAAGAAAGAGGCGAAGAGGATTCGGTTCGTCTTCTGTCTGATTATCGGAACCATCAGGTCTTGCTCTATTCGGTCCTTGTCTCCTTATTTTTTAGAGTACCACTGATCGTGATATTGTCAAGGGTTTCCAACCCCCTCCCTTCAACTTAACGGGAGGTGGGTACGACTTGGAGAGAACCCGGGATTTACGAATGTGGACGGATTTCAGTCCCGTATGTTAGGATAGAAATCCGATGAAAATCCCCGCATCCTTGCCGTCAGAATCACGGAAAATCCTCCCGGGCGTACGTCTAATCATCCTGGGACTGGCGGCCGTGGTTTGCGCATCTCTGGACGGCTGCATGAAGGATAATACTGCCTTGAAAAGTACGCCACCCCTTCAGCTCGAACTCGTCCCGGTCGCAACCGGCTTTTCCCAACCCCTGGACCTTCAGGCGCCCGACGATGACACCGGTCGTCTCTTCGTGGTCGAGCAGGGAGGAAAAATCCGGATCATTTCCTCCAACGGACAAGTGCTCTCCACTCCCTTTCTCGATATCAGCGGCAAGTTAATCGGCTGTTCCGGGGAAGAGGGGCTGCTGGGCCTGGCCTTCCATCCGAATTACGCGACGGACGCGCGATTCTTCGTGAATTACACCAGAAACTGCGGCGGCGGGCTACAGACTGTTATCGCCGAGTACGCCGCCTCGACCGGGGACCCCAATCTGGCCGACGCGACGAGCGAGCGGATCCTCCTGACCGTCGACCAGCCGTACACCAATCACAACGGCGGCGGCCTCGCCTTCGGCAATGACGGCTTCCTTTACATCGGCCTTGGCGACGGGGGGAGCGGCGGCGATCCACTGGGCAACGGCCAGGACACCAATACCCTTCTCGGCAAAATCCTTCGGATCGACGTGGACTCGACTCCCGACCTCGGCCTTCAGTACGCCATCCCGCCGGACAATCCGTTCGTAAACAAGGCTGGTCTCGACGAGATCTGGCTCTATGGCCTGCGCAATCCGTTCCGTTTCTCCGTCGATTCCGCGACGGGTGATCTCTGGATCGGCGACGTCGGACAGGACAGCTTTGAGGAGGTGGACCGGATCACGCCCCGGCAGGGCGGCGCCAACCTAGGCTGGAACATCATGGAAGGAACCCACTGTTTCAATCCCCCCGCTAACTGTCCGACGGCCAATCTCACATTGCCGATCTTCGACTACCCGCACGATCCCCACCTGGGCGACGGCACCGTCATCGGGGGCTACGTCTATCACGGCACGCAACTCACCCAGCTCGCCGGCGCCTACATATTCGGCGATTTCCTCAGCGGGCGCGTCTGGACCCTAACACAGGATTCACAGCATCACTGGATGCGCACGGAAATTTTTTCGACCACGTTGAATGACTTGAGCTCGTTCGGGCAGGGACAGGACGGGGAGTTGTACGTGGTGCGCTATTCCAGCGGTTCGGTGGCTCAGATCCGACAAATCGCAACGATGTGATCGCGGCGCCGCAGGGGCTTGTTCTCCCAAACCCCTGCGGCCCGCTCTCGATCAAGATCCCTCACGGAAAATAAAAATTCACGGTGATCCCGGAGCTGAACGTTCCAAATTGCGTCTGGTCGTCCCCGGTTCCGTCGACATTATGAATGCTGGAAAGCCCGATTCCGACCTGGGCCTCGACGCTGACCTGCTTGGCGAAGAAATACTCCAGACCCCCGACCCCGTCTATGGAGTAGGTTTTCTCCGACTCGACATCGTTCCCTCCGGGCGCAGAAACGATGATGTCGTTTCGGCGGAACGAGACGATTCCGCCGACGAACGGCGCCAGGTCGGTCTTCTTGAAATACTTTCGGATCCCGGCCGTCAGGCTGTAATCGCTCGTGCTGTCGTTGTTGCTGGCGTGCGAGAACCCGGCCCCGGCGAGGAGCGCCAGGTCGGACCCCAGAAAATACCTTCCGGAAATCTCGATGTCCCCGTTGGCCACCCCGAACGAAAGGGCCTTCGCGCCCGTTTCAAGGCTGTTGTCGGCCATCGCGGCCCCGACGGTTAACAGACTCATTCCAACCGTAATGATGAAGACCTTTATGATTTTCATACGCCTTTCCTCCTCTTGTTGTTGATGAAAAAAACCGGTTTTTCATCGGTTCGCGATTCAATATTAGAAAGTGTAGGTCAGCTTCGTCGAGATCTTAATCATGTTGTCGTTTGCCTGAGGATCGACGAACAGCGTCCTCCAGCCTTGGCCGGGAAACAGGATCCCGGCCCCGCCGGTCAGTAGCAGTCGCGGCTCCAGCTGCCAGGAGGCGTTGAGATCGATCTCCTGCCCGAGATTGCGAGGCGCATTGTTTGCCGGCGCCTCCGACAACCGGGCCCAGATCGCGGCCAGCTCGGCGCGGAACAGCGCGGTGGGTTTCCAGCCGAGCGCGAGTTTGGCCGCCGTGAGGCCCCCGACGTTCCCGCCGTCCCGGTCGCTCGTGCTGTCGTTGTTCACCAGGATGTCGCCCAGCACGAAATTGGGCGAGACGGAGTTGATGTTCAATTTTTCCCCGCCCGGAGGAAGGTTTCCGGCCTTCTGCCCGGTCGCGTACAGTGCAGTGACGAGGCTGTCGTAGCGGTTTCCGGTCCAGCCGAATTGGCCGAGGGCGTTCATTCCCTGCATCGAGATCTTTTTCGCCGACGGATTCTGGACGGTGGGATCATGGGTGGTGATCGACCCGGTGAGGTAATCCAGCTCGGCGGCCCAGCGAAAGGCCGTCAACTGCTGATCCAATGCCAGGCCCACCGTCGCCAGCGTCGCCTGATTGGTCCCGAAATCGGTGAGCGGACAGTTGGAGGGCGTCCCGAACCCGCAGGGGGCGAAGAAGGCGCTCTGGTTGAAGGAAAGGTTCGGGCCGCGGTCTTTCAACACCATCATGAAAAGACTCGATTTGAAAGCGGCCGTCGGGTCGACGTTCAGATCGGCCAGATAGGCCGAGGTGCTCGACGTCCCGCTGGCCGTGTTGACCAGAAACATGTCCATGAGGGTCAGGCTGGCCCATCCCATCGGAATGGCCACCGTGACCGCGTCCGCGGTGTCGTCCAGGATCAGCGAATGGCCCAGTGTGACGGCCTGGCGGCCGATCACGAGATGGGCCGCCGGCCAGCTGACCCGGAGGTATCCCTCCCTCAGTCGCACGGTGTCCAAGCTCTGTCCGAACCCGTCGCTCCCCAGGATCCGGTTCCCGGTGGCGGCGGCCGTCGACGCGGCGTTCAGCGTGGCCGCGTCCTGACCGTTGGGACCGTTGAAGAAATCGACGATGACCACGCCCGTCATGATGTCCTGGGTGGCCATGATCTTCAGGCGGAACCGGGCGTCGGCGAAGGATTCGCCGTCCTTGCATGTGTCGTCGGTCGTTCCCGGAACGCCGTCCGGCCCGCGACAGGTCTTCCCGCCGCTGTGGGCGTCGGTCAGGTTGTCGTCGTAAAAATACCGCGCGCGGAACTCGCCCCCGAAACTCATATCGGCGGCCCCGGCCGTCCAAGGCGACGCGGTCAAAAACAGTCCCAGAAAAATGAGAAAATAGAACAAAGGCCTCATGCTTTCCCCTTTCAATCCGCCCTCCTCTTATATTGGACAATCCGTACCTGTTTCCCCCTTGCGAGCCAGGCGAGGGGGAGGGGGATTTTCCCCTATTTACCATTTACGATTTACTTCCCTCAGCGGGGAATTTTGGAGAATCGAAAATGGTAAATCGTACATAGGGAACCTTGAACCCTCGAAATCATGATGCGAGGGCGGCGACGTGAGCCCCTATCTTAATCGAAGCACGGCCTCCTGCGCATAATCCAGGAACGGGCCGGGATAGATCCCCAGCAACAGCACCACCGCGGCCGCGGCGGCCAGGACCATGACCACCCCGGGCGGGGCCGCCACCTGAACCGCCTCGTCGGGTTCCTTCATGTACATCACCATCACGACCCTCAGATAGAAATAGGCCGAGACCGCCGTGAAGGCCACCCCGAGGACGACCAGCCAGGTCAGGTGCGCGTGCACGGCCGCCATGAAAATGTAAAACTTCGCGACGAAGCCGGCCGTCGGCGGGATCCCGGCCAGCGAGAACATGAAGACCAGCATGGCGAAGGCCGTCAGCTTGTCTTTGCGGGCCAGCCCAGCGAAGTCGCGGAGCTCGTCCCCCTCGACCCCCTCCCGGCGGAGCAGCATCACGACCCCGAAGGCCCCCACGGTCATGAAGGCGTAGACCAGCATGTAAACCATCAGGCTGAAGACCCCGAGCGAATCCCCGACGATCAGCCCGATCAGCGCGTAACCCGCATGGGCGATGCCGGAGTAAGCCAGCATCCGCTTGACGTTGGTCTGTACCAGCGCCACCACATTGCCCGTGATGATCGTGACGACCGCCAGGAAAATGAGCAGGATGCGCCATTCGGCCTGTATCCCGCCCAGGGCTTCGATGAAGACCCGGAGGAAGACGGCGAAGCTGGCGGCCTTGGAACCGACCGAGAGGAAGGCGGTGACCGGCGTGGGGGCCCCTTCGTAGACGTCCGGCGCCCACATGTGGAACGGCACGGCCGCGACCTTGAACCCGAAACCCACGACGAGCAGGATCATCGCCAGGATCCAGCCCGGGTTCTGGAGCTCCCCCCCGTGGAGGTGCGCGGCCAGGGCCTGCAGGTTGGTCGTCCCGGACAGCCCGTACAGCAGCGAGATGCCGAACAGAAGGATTCCGGAGGAAAAAGATCCCAGTATGAAATACTTGGCCGCCGCCTCGAGCGATTTTTCCTCGAAGCGCTTGAAGCCGGCGAGGATGTAAAACGAAATCGACATCAGCTCCAGCCCCAGGAAAACCGTGATCAAGTCGGACGCGGACACCAGGATCATCATCCCGCACGTGGCGAAAAGGACGAAGGCGTAGTACTCCCCCAGCTCGATCCTCTCGCGCTTGAGATAGCCCATCGAAAGCAGGATCGTCATCGCCGCCGCAACGTAGAGGATCAGCTTGAAGAAATTGCCGAACGGATCCAGGACGAACATCCCGTTCATCACCGTCAGATCGGCCCACAGGATCCGCGACGTCCCCCAGAAGCCCAGGCCCAGCGCCGCGAACCCGAAGTAGGCCGGCACCTCCCGACGCTCTTTCGGAAGGAAGGGCTCGATCAGAAGGATGGCGCAGGCGTAGACCGCCACGAGGATTTCGGGAAGCACCGCCCCGATTTCGGTGACCGAAAAATTCATGGCCGCGTCCAGACCTCCGAGAGCTGAAACGGCGCGGCCGCGTTGACCTGCGACAGGAGGTGATCCACGCTGGCGTGCATCAGAGACAGCAGCGGGTCGGGATAGACCCCGATCGCGAACACCAGGACGAACAGCGGGGCGAGGATCGCCATCTCGCGCGTCCCCAGATCCGTCAGCCGCGCAGGGTCGGACCGGGTGATCGGCCCGAACAGCATGCGCTGAACCATCCAGAGGAGATAGACCGCGGCCAGGATGACCCCCAGCGTGGCCGCGACGGCCAGGCCGGCATGCCTCATGAAGGCCCCCAGGAGCACCAGAAACTCGCCCACGAAGCTGTTCATCCCCGGGAGGCCCAGCGAGGAGAGGGCGAAGATCGCCAGCATCGTCCCGTAGCGGGGCATCGGCCGCGCGATCCCGCCGTAGTCCGAGATCAGCCGGCTGTGCGTCCGGTCGTAGATCATCCCGACCAGGAGGAAGAGGGCCCCGGTCGTGATCCCGTGGTTGACCATCTGGAGCAGCGCGCCCTCGATGCCCTGGGCGTTCAGGACGAAGATCCCCAGCGTCACGAATCCCATGTGGGAGACCGAGGAATACGCGATCAGTTTCTTGAGATCCGTCTGCGCCAGGGCCATGTACGCGCCGTACAGGATCGCGATCACCGAGAGGGCCAGGATGAAGCCGGTAAAGGAGCGCGAGGCCTGGGGCACCATCGGCAGGCCGAAGCGCAGGAAGCCGTAGCCGCCCATCTTCAGCAGGATGCTGGCCAGGATCACGCTGCCGGCGGTGGGCGCCTCGACGTGGGCGTCCGGAAGCCACGTGTGGAACGGAAACATCGGGACCTTGATCGCGAAGGCCAGGAAAAAGGCCCAGAAGATCCAGAACTGGATCGCGGCCGGATAGGGCTGACCCATCAGCCGGAGGATGTCGAAGGTCCGACCGCCGTTGAAGTACAGGACGAGAATCGCCACAAGCAGCAGGAGGCTTCCCGCCAGGGTATACAGGAAAAACTTGATCGCGGCATAGATCCGGTTGGGGCCGCCCCACACCCCGATGATCAGGTACATCGGGATCAGCATCGCCTCCCAGAACACGTAGAACAGGACGAAGTCCAGCGAGACGAAGACGCCGATCATGGCGCCCTCCATCACCAGGAGGGCGATCATGAACTCCTTCACCCGCACGGCCACGGAGGTCCAGGAGGCCAGGACGCAGATCGGCGACAGGAGCGTGGTCAGCAGGACGAACAGGAGGCTGATCCCGTCCACGCCCACGGCGTATTCGATATGAAACGCCGGAATCCACGGAACCCGCTCGACGAACTGCATCGCCGGACTGGAGGGATCGAAGGACGGGAGAAGGGTAAGCGAGAAAAGGAAGGCGGCGGCGGTCAGGCCCAAGGCCATCCGGCGGACGCCGGCGTCGTTGCCCGGGAAGAAGGCCAGGACGACGGCCCCCGCCAGCGGAAGGAAGATCAGGATGCTCAGGAGATGGCCCGGATTCTCAATCATCGGTCGTTTTGTTCCCGCCTTTATCGAATGATCAAGTAGACCGTCAGGATCACGAAAGTGCCCACCATCATCGCCAGGGCGTAATGCTGGAGCTGGCCGCTCTGGAGAAGCCGGAGGATCCGTGCACCGGCCAGGGTCGATCCCCCCACCCCGTTGACCGCCTGGTCGATAGTCCGGACATCCACCGTCCGCCAAAGCCGGTCCGCGAGGCGGGTCGTCGGGCGGACGAAGAGCCAGTCGTACAGTTCATCGACGTACCATTTGTTGAGCGAAAGCCGGTAGAGCGCGGCCGCCCGCGTCGCCAGCCGTCCCGGCAGCTCCGGCCGGGTCAGATAAAAATACCGGGCCGTCATCCATCCGCCCAAAGCCACCGCGACCGAGACCCCCATCAACACCCACAGGAGTCCGGCATCCGGTTCGGACGGTTCGCCGGGCGAGAGGACCGGGCCCAGGATGGCCGCGATCCCGTTCCAACCGTCCACCGGCAGCCCCGCCCATCCCGCCGTGACGGACAGAGCCGCCAGCACGACCAGGGGAATCGTCATCACGAGGGGGGATTCGTGCAGTGAGGCGGCCGCCTTGGGATCGACGCGGGACGGACCGTGAAATACGGTATAAATGAGACGAAAACTGTAGAAGGCCGTCAGGAAAGAGGTCGCGACCCCCACCCCCCAGAAAAGGATCCCGGCCCCGCCGGAAAAAAAGGCCCGGAACAATATTTCATCCTTGCTGAAAAAACCGGCCAGCGGCGGAATCCCGGCCAGGGCCAGCGCGCCGATATAAAACGTGGCGTAGGTCACGGGCAGGCGAGATTTCAGCCCCCCCATCTTTCTCAGGTCCTGTTCCCCCCCCATCGCGTGGATCACGCTCCCGCAGCCGAGAAAAAGAAGCGCCTTGAAGGCGCCGTGGGTGAGGAGGTGAAAGATACCGGCGATCGACGCCCCCAGGCCGCAGGCCATGACCATGTAGCCCAGCTGGCTCACGGTGGAATAGGCCACGACGCGTTTGATATCGTTCTGGGTCAGCGCGATCGTGGCCGCGAACAGGGCCGTGGCCGCCCCGGTCGTCGCGATCACTTCCATCGCCGCGGGGGATAGATTGAAGATCGGGATCAGCCGCGCGATCATGAAGACGCCGGCCGTCACCATTGTGGCGGCATGGATCAGCGCGGAGATGGGCGTCGGTCCTTCCATCGCGTCGGGCAGCCAGACGTGAAGCGGTAGCTGGGCCGATTTTCCGACCGCGCCCATGAAAAGCAGCAGCGCGATCAGCGTGACGGCCGGCAGTTCGAGCCCGGCGATCGGGATCGTTTCGGCCGCGTGCTTCGGAAGCTCGGCAAAGACCTGGCCGTAGTCCAGCGAGCCGACGAGGCGGAAGACGAGGAAGATCCCGAGCGCGAACCCGAAGTCTCCGATTCGATTGACGACAAAGGCCTTGGTGGCGGCTGCGGCGGCCGGGGGCCGTTCATACCAATGCGCGATCAGAAGATAGGAGCAGAGGCCGACCGCTTCCCAGAAGATGTACAGCTGAAGCAGGTTTCCGGCCGTCACCAGCATCAGCATCGAAAAGGTGAACAATCCGATATAGGCGAAGAACCGGGCGTAGCCGCGGTCGCCGTGCATGTAGCCGACGGTGTAGAGATGAACGAGGGCGCTCACGATCGTGACCAGCAGCAGCATCACGGCCGTCAGGGCGTCGACGTGGATCCCGATCGAGGCCTGGAAGGTTCCCGAAACCGCCCAGGTGTACAGGGGCAGGTCGTGCGGGCCGCCTGAGAGGACCGAGCCGAAGGCGACGACCGAAAACAGCAGCGAGCCGAACACGGCGGGCACCGCGATCCAATGGGCGCGGGGCCCGAATCCGGGGCCGAAGAGCTCGCCCAGTCCGAGGACCGCGAAGGCCGCGAAGGGAAGCAGTGGAATGAGCGCGTCCGTCATCACCATTTCATCAGGTTGACGTTCTCGATATCGACCGTGGCCTTCCCGCGATAGAGCGCGATGATGATGGCCAATCCGACGACCACCTCGGCCGCGGCCACCGTCAGGACGAAAAAGACGAAGACCTGGCCGTTGATGTTCCGAAGATAGTGCGAAAAGGCGACGAAGTTGATGTTCGCGGCGTTCAGCATCAGCTCGATCGAGAGCAGGATGATGATGATGTTCCTCCGGATCAGGACGCCGACGACGCCGATCAGGAATACGATCGTGCCGAGAATCACGTAATACAACAACGGAACCATTAAGTCTCCAGAAATCGACGGAGAAGCGGGTCCTGTCCTTCGCCAGCCCCACCGTGCTCGCCACCCCGCCCGGTGTAGGGACCCCGGCTCCGCTCGGTGGGGCGCCCCGCCTGTGGCCACCCGCTTCTCAAATCTCTTTGATTCAGAATCGCCTCTCTTCCTTACCGAACATTCCCTTCTTCGCCAGGATGATGGCCCCGATCATCGCGACCAGCAGGATCAGGGAGGCCACCTCGAAAGGAAACAGATAGATGGTGTACAGGGCCCGCCCGATCCCCTCGGTGTTGCCGGGGAGGACGTCGGGCGCCGGCCCCGCGGCCGGCAGCGCACGGTCCGCGAATCCGGAGCGGTTCAGGATCAGGACGGCCTCGATCAGAATCGCCAGCCCGACCATCATGCCGACGAGATATTGCTTGTTATAACCCTCTTCGGCGCGCAGATTGAGCAGCATCACCACGAAGAGATACAGGACCAGAATGGCCCCGGCATAGACGATGATCTGAACGGCCGCGATGAATTCGGCGTTCAGCAGCACGAACAGGCCGGCCACGTGAAAGAACATGACCAGCAGCGATAGCGCGCTGTTGACGGGCTTCCGCGACGCGACCACGAGGACCGCCGTCGACACGATCACGCCTGCGAAATACAAGAACAAGACGGTTGTCATGGTGTTGTCTTCAACGGCGCGCGGCGGCCCCGCGGGGTCTCGCCCGACGCCGCTTGAAACGAACCGATGGTTTTGATCCGACCTGGAAGGACCAGGCCCGACAGGCGCGGCGCATCATTTGGCGGGATAGCCCCGATGCGCCACGTTGAAGAAGGCCGCATGGGGATGTTGGAATTCGACGCGCGTCTCCCGGGCCGGGAAGGCCCTGTCCCCGATGGCCAGCAACTGTTCCTTGTTGAGCTTGAGCCTGCGCTTGTCATACGTCGCGTATTCGTACTCTTTGGTCATGCCCAGCGCGTTGACAGGGCAGGCCTCCACGCACAACCCGCAGAAGACGCAGCGGGTCATGTCCATGGTGTATTCCCTGGCGTAGCGTTTGAGCGGCTGGCCCTCCACCTCGGCGCTGATCACCGTGATCACGCGGGACGGACAGGCCGCCTCGCACAGGTCGCAGCCGACGCATTTCTCGGTTCCGTCGTCGTAGCGCAGCAGCGCGATGAAGCCGCGATAGCCGTTGGGGAGCACCCGTTTTTCGTGGGGATACTGGATCGTGACGGGCCGGGTGAACAGATGACGGAAGGTCGACGCGAGACCCACGAGGATTTCCAGAAACAGGACCTGTTGGATGAACCGTCGCAGGCCTTTCATCTCACCCCCTGACAAAATACAGAACCGTGGACGTGACCAGGATGTTGGCCAGCGCCAGCGGAATCATCACCTTCCACCCGAACATCATCAGCTGATCGTAGCGCAGGCGCGGAAGCGTTCCCCGAATCCAGATATAGAAGAACAAAAAGAAGTAGACCTTGATCACGAACCAGAGGATCGGGGGGATGAACCCCAGCGCTTCGAAGGGCGCGTGCCATCCGCCCAGAAACAGGATCGTGGCGATGCAAGAAACGAGGATCATGTTAGCATACTCGGCCAAAAAGAAAAAGGCAAATCGCATGCCGCTGTACTCGGTGAAGAAGCCGGCCACCAATTCGCTTTCGGCCTCCGGAAGGTCGAAGGGCAGCCGGTTGGTCTCGGCGATCGCGGAGATGAGATAGATCACGAAGGCCACGAACTGGGGCAGGATGAACCAGTGCAGCAGCCCCCCGCCCTGCGCCTCCGTGATCTTGACGAGGCTCAGCGAGCCGGCCATCAGCAGCACGCCGACGATCGCCAGGCCCAGCGACAGCTCGTAGCTGATCACCTGGGCCGCGGACCTCAGTCCGCCCAGGAGCGAATATTTGTTGTTCGAGGCCCAGCCGCCCAGCAGGACGCCGTACGCGCCGATCGAGGCGAAGGCCAGGATGTAGAGGATTCCGATATTGATGTCGGTGACGAACGGGCGGAAGGTCAGGCCGAAAATAGAAATCGTGTCACGCCCGAAGGGGATCACCGCAAAACCGATGAGGGCCGGGACCAAAACCAATATCGGCGCCAGGGTGAATATGATCTTGTTGGCCTGGGCCGGGACGATGTCCTCCTTGAAAAAAAGTTTCAGCCCGTCCGCGATCGGCTGCAGCAGCCCGTGGTAGCCCACCTCCATCGGACCCATCCGGTCCTGCATCCAACCGAGGATTTTCCGTTCAAAATAGGTCAGGTACGCCACGTGGAGCAGCACCGTGACCATCACGACGCCGATCGTCACGAGCACCACGATTAAATTCAGCGCGATATTCACCATGTCATCCGTCTCCAAATTCTTGTAGGGGCCCCGCCGACTGCGCCCGGATAGGGGCAGGGCAAGCCCTGCCCCTACGTTATCTTCTCAATGATGACCTCGGCCGTCTTGAAGGCCGGGACCCGGGACGCCTTGTCCAGCTCGACCGTCAGCAGATCCTTCACCGGAGGCTCGTTGAAGGATTCGGGGAAGAAGACCATCCCGGGCGGATATTTCGCGTCGATCTTGACCGCGACCTCGACCGATCCCGGACCCTGGGGCGAACGGAGCCGCACCGACCCCCCGTCTCCCACCCCCAGCCGCCCGGCATCCTCCGGCGACATGTAGAGAAAGGACCGGTCCTGAATCGTGGTCAACCCTCCGGCCTGGAGGGACATTTTTCCGGAATGGAACAACAAGGGCCCCACCGCCAGATGAAAACGCCCGTCGGAGGGCGGCGAAACCCTTTCCACGGAATCGACGCGATACCGCTCCGAAATCCCCTCGGCCAGCCGCTCGGCCCCGTAGCGCTCCGCCGCGACGGCCGGCCCCGACCGTCCCTGAATTTCCCGCCAGCCGGGCCAGAGGCGCGCGATTTCGTGCGAGACCTCGGCGCCGTCCTGGTATTCCATCGGATGACCCATCTCGACCGCGAGCTGGGAGAGGATTTCCCAGTCCGGCCGTGTCCCGTGAATCGGCTCGATGGCCTTCCGCACCGCCTGGACGCGTCCTTCCTGGTTCGTGAAAGTTCCGTTCTGCTCGGCGAAGCTGGCGGCCGGCAATACCACATCGGCTAAATTCCCGGACTCGGTCAAAAACAGGTCCTGGCAGACGACGAACTCGGCGGTCGCAAGCGCCTCGGCCGCGGCGACCGAGGCCGGAAGCGTTCCGACCGGATTCTCGCCCATCAGGTAGAGCGCGCGGATCCTCCCCTCGCGGGCCGCTCCGAGCATTTCGATCATCGTGAGACCGGGGCCGGCCGGGATCGCTTCCCGCCAGGATTGGCGGACGCGATCCCGATCCGTTTCCCGATCCACACGGCCGAGGCCGGGCAGACGGTCGGGAACGACGCCCATCTCGTAGGCGCCCATCTCGTTATTTTCCTCGTACAACGGGGCCAGACCGCAGCCCTCCGCGCCGAGCTTTCCGCCTAGCCAGGCCAGGTCGCCCAGAACGCGTACGGTATCGTAGCCGTCCCGCGCCCGTACGATCGACTCGCCGAAAACGATCACGGCCCGTGCGGCCGCGGCCCATTCCTCGACGGCGGCCCGGATCCGCTCGTAGCTCAGACCCGTGGCGGATTCGATCTGTTTTTGGGAAATTTTCGAAACCATCTCGCGCAGCCGGGCGCTTGAAGAGGGCTCGGCGGATCCCGCGGCCGCCCTTCCCGGCTCCAACGCGGCCTTCACCATTCCGATCGCGACGGCCCGCTCCGCGCCCGGGCGGTGGGCCAGATGGCACGTCGCCAGATTGACGATGTGGCTCAAGGTGCCGACCCTCGGCCGCAGCGGCGAGGCGACGATAAGCCTCGCGCCCCTCTTCGCGGCGGCCTTCACCTTCAGCCCGACGATCGGGTTGGAATGCGTGATGTCCGTCCCGATCACGAAGACCAGATCGGCCCCGGCGATCTCCTCATACGAGGGAAGCCATCGCGGCGTTCCGGTCAGCTCGGTCATCGCGCGGGCGGCGTTCGCCATCCCGTAGCGCACGCTGCTGTCGATGTTCGGGCTTCCGAGGACGAGCCGGACGAATTTCTGGAAAACATAGAGATTCTCGTTCGTGCAACGGGCCGAGGCCAGCGCCCCGAAGGCCGCGCCGCCGTGCCGGCTTTTGATCCGGCCGAACCCTTCCGCCACGCGTTCCAGGGCTTCTTCCCAGGACGCCTCGACCAGCGGGGCGTCCCGACGGCCGTCCTGGCGCACCAGCGGCTTCGTGAGACGGTTCGGGCTGTTGACGAAGGGATAGCCGAAATACCCCTTCGCGCAGAGATCGCCCTCGTTCCGTCCCTTTCCCCAGACGCTCTTCGTCTCGTTTCCCCAGAACGAGGTCACCTCGATCACCTCGCGGGTCTGCGGCCGGCTTTCGAGCCGGAGCGAGCAGCCGTCGGCGCAGTAGGCGCAGGTCGTCTCGGTCCGGGTCAGCATCCATGGCCGGTATTCATACAGCGGAAGACGGTTGAGGAGCGCGCCGACCGGACAGATCTGGACGCAGCCGCCGCAGAACTCGCAGTCGAGCTGCTTGTCGGCGTAGTGGCCGATCTCGATTTGGTAGCCCCGGTTGACGGAGGAAAGGGCCTTCGAATCGATCACCTCGTCGCAATAGCGGACGCAGCGCATGCACTGGATGCAGCGGTTCATCTCCTTCTCGATCAGCGGGCTGAAAAACTCCTTTTCATAAATCCGCTTCTCTTCCCTGTACTGCCCGTAGGCGGTGTATTTCTGGGAATAGTTCTGGAGGGGGCACCGGCCGCCCTCGTCGCAGATCGGACAGTCCAGCGGGTGATTGGCCAGGAGAAAATCCAGGACGCCCTTTCGCGCCTCCTGCACGACGGTCGTGTTGGTGTGGACGACCATGCCCTCGGTGGCCGGGATGGAGCAGGAGACCTGGAGCTTCGGCATCTTTTCGACCGCGACCAGACACATGCGGCAGTTGCCGTCGGATTTCAACTTCTGGTGATAGCAGAAGAAGGGGATCTCGATCCCCAGGTTCCGGGCGGCCTCGATCACCAGCGTGCCCTTCGGGACCTCCACCGTCCGGCCGTCGATCGATAACTTCACCGTGTCGGTTTTGATTTGGACCGCGTCAGACAACCGTGTTTCTCCTCACCCTGATTCCGGCAGGGGCGACGCATGCGTCGCCCCTACTACAGGGATTCAATGTTTTCCAATCGTCAGCAATTCCCCGCCGCGATTTCCGACCACGCATTTTTTTTCCTTGACGTGGTATTCGTATTCCGACCGCCAGTGCCTGAGCGTGCTCAGAATCGGGGCGATCTCGGCATCGCCGAACGCGCAGACCGTCTTGCCGCCGATGTTGTTGCAGATCCGGACCAGATGATCGAGATCCTCCGTTCGTCCGTGTCCGTGCTCGATCCGCCGCATCATCTGAACGAGCCAGGAGGAGCCTTCCCGACAGGGGGAGCATTTTCCGCAGGTCTCGTGGGCGAAGAATTCCATCAGGTTGAGCGCGGCCCAGACCATGCAGGTATCCTCGTCCATCACGGTGACGCCGCCGGAGCCGAGCATCGATCCGACCTGCGCGATCGCCTCGAAGTCCATCTTCACATCGAGCGAACTTTCGGTCAGGAAGGCGGCCGAGGCGCCGCCGGGAATGATCGCCTTGATCTTCTTGCCGCCGCGGACGCCGCCGGCCTGCTCGAAGATCAGCTCCCGGAGCGTGATCCCCATCGGCACCTCGTAATTGCCCGGCCGGTTCACATGGCCGCTCACCGAGAAGATCCGCATCCCGGGACTCTTGGGCGGCGATCCGATGGAGCCGAACCATTCCGCGCCCCGGTTCACGATGTGCGGGAGGTTGCTCAGCGTCTCGACGTTGTTGATCACGGTCGGCTTTCCGTACAGGCCGTGGATGGCCGGAAAGGGCGGCTTGTTTCTCGGAAGGCCGCGCTTTCCCTCGATCGACTCCAGAAGCGCCGTCTCCTCCCCGCAGATGTAGGCCCCGGCGCCGCGATGAAGGTAGATCTCGACGTCCGTGCCGCTTTTCAGAATTTTTTCCCCCAGATAGCCGGCCCGGTAGGCCTCGGCCAGGGCCCGCTCAAGCACCCGGGCGCCGTAGACGAATTCCCCGCGGACATAGATGTAGGCGACCTTGGCGCCGATGGCGTAGGCCGCCAGGATCATCCCCTCGATCAGCTGATGCGGGTCCCGTTCGATCAGCTCGCGGTCCTTGAAGGTTCCCGGCTCGCTCTCGTCGGCGTTGCAGCAGAGATATTTGGTCAGGGCCGGGTCCTTCGGAAGGAAGTCCCATTTCATCCCGGCGGGAAAGCCGGCGCCGCCGCGGCCGCGAAGGCCGGCCCGCTTGACCAGATCGGTCAGCTGCGCCGGGGCATACTCCTTGAGGGCCTTTCGGATCGCCCGATACCCCCCCTGCCCTTCGTAGTCGGCCAGGCTTCCGGTGTATCCGGGGGTCTCTAAATTTTTATGCAGGACCTTTTCGTATTTCATTCAACCGAGTCCGCTTCTTTTTTTGCTCTGACATTGGAGCATTGGAACATTAGACCGCAACGGAGTCTTTTTTCCCTATCCGATTCTCCACTGTTCTATTGCTCCATTGCTCTGAGGCAAACGCACAAGGCGCGTTTGCCTCAATTCTCCCCCATCGGTTTCAGCGCCGGCGCATCGCCGCCCTTCAAATCCTCCAGAATCCGGTCCACTTTCTCACGCGTCAGCTTTTCGTAGAACGCCCCGTTGATCTGCATCACCGGCGCCGTCCCGCAGGAGGCCAGGCATTCCACCGTTCTCAGCGTGAACAGCCCGTCCGGCGTCGTCTGGCCGACCTCGATCCCCAGCCGCTGTTTGAGGTGGCCCAGGATATTCTCGGACCCGACCAGGGCGCAGGAGAGCGTCCGGCAGAGCTGGATCAGGAACTTTCCCACCGGCCGGTCGTTCAGCAGCGTGTAGAAGGTCAGCACCTCGTACACCTTCGGGGGCGTGAGGTCGAGCCAATGCGCGACCAGGACCATCACCTCTTCGCTGATATAGCCGAACTCGGCCTGGGCCAGGTTCAGGACCGGGAGCAGCGCCGAGCGTTTGTCGGGATAATGCGTCAGGATCTCCTCGATCTGTTTGCGGGTCTTCTCGGAGAATTCCAGTTTTTTCGTTTCGGGATTCATCATTCACAATCGGGCGTGATGAATCACGCCGCTACTGTCGGGCGGGCACATGGGTCCGTCCCTACATTATTTTGGGCGCACGCCGTGCGCCCCTACTCCCATTACGCCTCACGGCTTTTAACGATCGCATTCCCCCATTACAATGTCGTAGGTTCCGAAGATCGTGATGATGTCGGCGATCATGTATCCGCGCGCCATGTGATCGAAGGCCCCCATGTGAACGAAGGAAGGCGAACGGATCTTGAGCCGGTAGGGCTTGGGCCCGCCGTCGCTCACGATCGAGAAGCCGAGCTCGCCCTTCGGGGCCTCCGTCGCGCAGTAGACCTCCCCTTTGGGCGGCCGGAACCCCTCCGTAAAGATGATGAAATGGTGGATGAGGCTCTGCATGTCCTGCATCACTTTTTCCTTGGGCGGGGCGACCACCTGCGGAACGTCGGTCAGGACCGGTCCCTCCGGAAGCTGATCCAGACATTGCCGGATGATCCGCGCGCTCTGCTTCATCTCCTGCATCCGGACCCAGTACCGGTCGTAGGTGTCACCGTTGGTTCCGAGCGGGACCTCCCACTCCACCTTGCCGTAGGCCGCGTAGGGCTCGGCCTTCCTCACGTCATAGGAAACGCCGGAGCCCCGGAGCGTCGGGCCGGTCAGGCCGAAATTGACGGCGTCTTCGGCCGAGATCACGGCCACGTCCTTCATCCTCGAGATCCAGATCCGGTTGTTCATCAATAGCCGGTCGTACTCGTCGATCTTGGACGGAAAGTCGGCCAGGAACTTACGGAGCGGCGCGATCACCTCCGGCTTCAGATCGCCGTTCACGCCCCCGACCCGGAAATAGTTCATCGTCAGCCGCGCGCCGCAGGTCCGCTCGAACAGGTCGAGCAGGACCTCGCGCTCGCGGAAGGTCCAGAAAAAAATCGTCATCGCTCCGATGTCCAACGCCTGCGTCCCCAGCCAGAAGAGATGGCCCACGATCCGCTGCATCTCGGCGATGATCGTCCGGACGTGCTCCCCGCGCTCCGGGATCGAAACCCCGAGGAGTTTCTCGACCGCGCGGACGTACGCGAAGTTGTTCGTCATGGAACAGATGTAGTCCAGCCGGTCGGTATGGGGAATGATCTGCTGATAGGTCAGGCCTTCGCAGAGCTTCTCGACGCCCCGATGGAGATAGCCCAGGTCGGGGGTCGCCCGGATGATCTTCTCGCCCTCCAGTTCCAGCACCACGCGGAGGACGCCGTGGGTCGCGGGATGCTGGGGGCCGAGGTTCAGGAGAAGCTCCTCGCTCCGGCGGAGCGGAAGGTCCTCGGTGATCGGCCGCGGCTCGGTGTCGTGAAGGGGACCCTCGTTCAGGCCCGTCGCGGGGTTCTGTGGGGTTTTGAATTCCATCCTGCGGCTACGTCTGCGGCTCCTCGGTGGGAAGGAACTCGAAGGTGTTGCGCCACCCTTTTCCCTCGGCGGGATACTCCTTCCGAAGGGGATGCCCGTCGAAATCCTCCGGGAGGAAGATCCGCCGGAGGTCGGGATGGTTCCGGAACCGGATCCCCATGAGGTCGTACACCTCGCGCTCCAGAAAACCGGCCGCCCGCCAGACCGTATAGACCGAATCGATCTCGCAGCGGTCTTCCCGGAGGAGGGTCTTGAGCCGCAGACGATGGCGCTTCGGGATGGAGTTCAGCAGATAGACCACCTCGAACCGCTCTTCGCCCGATCCGCCTGAGGCGGAGGACCGCACGGAGTTGTCCACCGAGTAGATGTCCGAAAGGTGATCGAACTCCGTCGAAGGATCGTCCCGCAAAAACCGCGCGATCTCGACGATCCGGTCCGGCTTCACGGTCACGGTCCATTCGTTCCGGAATTCATTCGTCCCGACAAATTCTCTCGGGAACTTTTCCTGGATCTTCTGGGTGATTTCCTGAGTCATAATTTATAGGGGCTCACGTCGCCCCCTCCATCCGCCTGAGGCGGAATGGAGCCTCCCCCTCTCGCTTGCGTTGCTCGCTGAGTAGATTCCTACGGGCTTACCCGTAGGCATCTACTTTACAAACACCTTCTCATGCCGGATCTTTTCCTGAAGCATCATCAAGCCCTGAAGGAGCGCCTCCGGACGGGGCGGACACCCGGGAACGTAGACGTCCACCGGAACGATCTGGTCCACCCCCTGAACGACGCTGTAGCTGTTGTAATGATTCCCCGACGTGGCGCAGGAGCCCATCGCGATGACGTAGCGCGGCTCGGGCATCTGGTCGTAAATCCGCCGGATCACCGGCGCCATCTTCCGGCAGACCGTTCCGGCGACGATCATCAGGTCCGACTGCCGGGGCGAGGCGCGGAAGACCCCCGCGCCGAAGCGGTCGATGTCGTAGCGGGAGGAGACCGTCGCCATCATCTCGATCGCGCAGCAGGCCAGGCCGAAGGTCATCGGCCAGAGCGAGCCCTTCCGGGCCCAGCTGATCACGGAATCGACATTGGTGGTGATAAAGTTGGCCTCGAGCTGTCGGTCGATCAATCCCATTCCAACGCCCCTTTCTTCCAGGCATAGAAATAGCCGACCAGCAGAACCAGGATGAACAGCACCATCTCGATCAGGCCGAACAGCTTCAGCTCTTTGTAAACCACGGCCCAGGGATACAGGAAGACCGTCTCGATATCGAAGATGACGAAGATCATCGCGATGATGTAGTAGCGAAGCGGAAACGGCGCGCGGGCGTCCGAAAATGGGATGCTGCCGCTCTCATAAGGCGTCAGCTTGGCCTTGTAGATCCGGCTGGGCCGCAGGATTTTTCCGAGCAGCAGCGTCACGCCCCCGAACGCGAGCGCGATCGCGATGAAGACCACGATCGGAAGATAATTAGTCGGTACAAATTCTCCGGGCATCGTAAAACCTGTGTTATATCCGGGTCAATTCCCTGCGGGAAATTGACTCGTTTGAAAAGATGAAATTCTCTCTAACTCATTGAGTTCAGTATAAAACAGGCCGGGAGCTTAAACAAGAGCGAATATCATAAGAAATCACGACGATATTGTCAAGGGAGAAGGGGGGATCGAAGGGGATGAAAAAGAGGCCGGTGGCCTGCCCTGAGCGTAGGGACGCGCCAGAGCTGCATGCAATCGATCTGCGTGCATCTCATGCCTCTATCGTCACACGACAATTATCCAAGCGTGACCCTTTTTCCATTCTATCTTTTTAAATCTTTTCTGCCTTTAGATAAAAACCAAAGGCCTACGATGCATATCACTCCTCCTCCAATCATATGGTAAATAGTTCGTGGTCTTAGCGTATTAATGGCCACTGCTGTAAAAATAAGTACTCCACCTATAATTTGGTATGTCGTTGGTAAGATTTTCACCCTCCTAAATCCTCTTCACCACCAGTTATTGCCTTCATTTGTTCTTAGATGAATTCGAAATCCGGGGCAGGCTTGCTTTATGGCTATTCCGGTCTTTAGTTCACGCCGCGGACTTCGCTTTTTTATCGATCAGGCTGACCGAAAGTTTCAATCCGAACGGCCGAAGCAAACGATTGAGCGTTTCTTGCGTCGGATTGTGTCTTGGATCGATCGCCCGGACGATATTGGGACCGGGAATCTTTGTCTTTCTCGAAAATTCCTTTATCCCGTACGCACGAATGACTTTGCCGAGCACAACCTGTATCGGCAAACCCTCTTCCAAAGCCGCTTGTATGAACTCCTTGACGAATTTAGGATCACGGAGATCTTTCGCCAGGCCTTCATTCCAATCTTTCGCGCGTCTTGCCATGTCTCCCTCGCTCTAAATATTCCGACCAAAATTTTCTGGCCTGATCGATGTCCCGACTTTGGGTGCTCTTTGTGCCCCCACAGAGAAGCAAAAGCAAATTCAGCCCCTCCATCCCGAAATAAATCCGGAATCCCGGGCCGAAATCCAACCGAGCTTCCCGTACCCCTTCGCCGATGGGTTTGCAATCGCCCAAATTTCCAGATTCAAATCGCAGAATCCGGGCCTGGATGCGGGCCTTCACGGGAACATCCAGACGGTCCAGCCAGTCTCGAAAGGGGCTCCTCCCGCTTGCCGTAAGATACTCACGGACTATATAAGAGCCGGCCGCTTTCATCCGATCGTCATTACGTTAAAGATATCTTATATGATAATTATTGTCAAGGATATTTCGTCTGCGGTTCTCAAACGTCGCAAACGATCAGAGCGACAAGCGCCGGAGGCGGAGGGCGTTGGTGATGACCGAGACCGAGCTGAAGCTCATCGCGGCCGCGGCGATCATCGGGCTTAGGAGCAGGCCGAAGGCCGGGTACAAAACGCCGGCCGCGACTGGGACGCCCAGGCTGTTATAGATGAACGCGAAAAAAAGGTTCTGGCGGATGTTGCCCATCGTGCCTCGGGAGAGCCGGATCGCGCGAACGATCCCGCGAAGATCGCCCTTGACCAGCGTCACGCCGGCGCTCTCGATGGCGACGTCCGTGCCGGTGCCCATCGCGATTCCGACCTGCGCCTGCGCCAACGCCGGCGCATCGTTGATCCCGTCCCCGGCCATCGCGACGACCCGGCCGGAGGCCTGAAGACGTTTGATCGTGTCGGCCTTCTGATCCGGGAGCACCTCGGCCAGCGCCTCGTCCAGTCCCAGCTTCCGTGCCACCGCCTCGGCCGTGGTCCGGTTGTCCCCGGTCAGCATCACGGTCCGTATGCCATAGCTTTTCAAGGTTGCGATCGCTTCGGGCGTCGACGCTTTGACCGGGTCCGAAACACCGATCAGACCGGCCGGCCGCCCTTCCACCGCAAGCCAGACCACGGTCTGGCCTTCCTCTCGGAAGGGTTCGCACCGTTCGGCCAGATCGCCGGGCCTGACCCCCAGCTCGTCAAAGAGCGCGCGGTTGCCGAGCGCGACGCCACGGCCGCCGATCTTCCCGACCACGCCTTTTCCCGTGATCGACCGGAAATCCTGCGGCGACTCGAGCGGAAGGTTTTTCTCCTTCGCTCCGGCCACGATGGCCGCCGCCAAGGGATGCTCGCTGCCCCGCTCAAGCCCGGCCGCGAGTCTCAAGACCTCGTTCTCGTCGTGACCCGAAAGCGCCAGGACCGTATCGAGCCGCGGCCGGCCCTCGGTCAGGGTGCCGGTCTTGTCCAGCACGAGGGTGTCCACCTTTTCCAGAAGCTCCAGCGCCTCGGCGTTCTTGAACAGCACGCCCGCCGTCGCGCCCCGCCCGGTCCCGACCATGATCGACATCGGCGTGGCCAGACCCAGCGCGCAGGGACAGGCGATGATCAACACGGCGACGGCGTTCACCAGCGCATAGACCATCCTCGGCTCGGGGCCGACCAGGGCCCAGACCATGAAGGTGACCACGGCCGTCAGGACGACGATGGGGACAAAGTAACCCGAGACGGTATCGGCCAGCCGCTGGATCGGCGCGCGGGAGCGCTGGGCCTCGCTCACCATCCGTACGATACGGGCCAGAAGCGTGTCGCCGCCGACCCGTTCCGCGCGCATGACGAATCCGCCGGTGCCGTTGATCGTCCCGCCCGTGACGAGGTTTCCCGGCCCCTTCTCGACCGGAATCGGCTCCCCCGTGATCATCGCTTCGTCGACGGAGCTGCTTCCTTCGATGACGACCCCGTCCACGGGGATCCCCTCGCCCGGCCGGACCCGCAGCCGGTCGCCGGGCTTCACGAGATCGAGCGATACATCCTCCTCCGTTCCGTCCTCGCGAAAGCGCCGCGCGGTCTTCGGTGCAAGATTCAGGAGAGAACGGATCGCGGCGCTGGTTCTGGATCGCGCGCGAAGCTCCAGGACCTGACCCAGAAGGACCAGGACCGTGATCACGGCGGCCGCTTCGAAGTAGACTCCGACCTGCCCGTTTGCAAGGCGAAAGGATGGCGGAAAAAAGTCCGGGAAGAGCGTCGCGACAACGCTGTAGAGGTAGGCCGTTCCGGTCCCGATCGCGATCAGCGTGAACATGTTCAGGCTCCGGTTCACGATCGACCGCCACCCTCGCTCGAAGAACGGCCAACCGGCCCAGAGCACGACCGGCGTCGCGAGCGCCAATTCGATCCAACCCAGAATCCGCGACGGGACGGCCTCCATTTCCATGTCACCCGGGATGAGTTCCGACATCGCCAAGAGAAGCAGCGGCACGGTCAGGCCCAGGCCGATCCAAAACCGGCGCGACATATCGATCAGCTCCGGATTGACCTCCTCGACCGTGACCGTCCGGGGCTCGAGGACCATCCCGCAGATCGGACAGGCGCCCGGATGATCCTGGACCACTTCGGGATGCATGGGGCAGACGTATTCCATGCGCGTCGCCGGTGCCGCCACGGTTTCCGGCTCGAGCGCCATCCCGCATTTCGGACAGGCGCCGGGCTCCGGTTGACGGACTTCCGGATCCATCGGGCACACGTAGTCGCTGCCTGCCGCCGCATCGGGCCGGGGTTCGGCTGTCGACGGCTCCAGATAGCGTCGAGGATCTTCGCGGAACCGTTCGAGGCAGGATTCGTTGCAGAAATAATACGTCCGGCCGTTATAGGGATACGCCCCGGCCGCATCCGACGGTGCGATGTCCATCCCGCAGACGGGGTCCGTCACGCTCGGCGTCGTTCCCGTCCCGACCGGATCCTCTTCACTTTTGGAATGCCGATGGGCTTCGTCCTTCATTCCCCTCCCTCTTCTTTCTACCGCTATTCTAACAGGTCTCATAACTCAGGCACAACTAAAGGCTTCGGTTATCATTGACAGCCCCGTATACTTGTTGTAGGGTCTTTTCCATGCCGGACGAAATATTCGCCGTTTATAAGCCGATCGGGATCACAAGCCATCAAGTGGCGATTCGTCTGAGCGAGAAGCTCGGCACGGTCGTTACGCACACGGGCAGTCTCGATCCCATGGCCGAGGGAGTTCTCGTGCTCCTCGTCGGGCCGGTGGCCAAGAGAAGGCAGGCCGAACTTCAGGCCGTCGATAAGGAATACGAATTCGATCTTCTGTTCGGGTTTTCGACCGATTCCTACGACCAACTCGGACTCGTTACCGATGCCGCCGCCTATGAACCGGAAAATTTTCCGGAGAATAAGTTAAACGATCTCCTCGCCCGGTGGGTCGGGAAAAAAGAACAGGAACTTCCGCCCTTTTCGTCCGCGGTCATCCGGGGGAAACCGCTGTTCTGGTGGGCGAGGGAGGGCCGGATTCATGAGGTCGGCCTGCCGGTGCGGGAGATCGAGGTTTTCGAGGCCGGGTTGGTGAGGCGGAGCGAGATTACAAAAAGGGATCTTGAAGGGTTGATCATGAAGAATGTCGGCTCGGTCGAGGGCGACTTCCGCCAGGACAGAATCAAGGAACGGTGGCAAACCGCGCTGGCCGGTCATCCCAACGGCCGCTTCTCGGTCGCCGCGATCCGGATGACGGTCGGGTCGGGGACCTACGTTCGATCCATCGCCCACGAACTCGGGCGGGCGCTCGGCCTTCCGTCCATCGCCCTGCGGATTCTTCGCACACGAAGCGGCCGCTTTGATCGGACCGGCTGCAAGCTCTTATCCGATTTAATCCCGCTGTAAAACGATTCCAGCGAGCAAAGCGAGCGACCTGCCTGCCGGACAGGCTGGGAGGGAGAGGCTCCATCCGGCTTGGCCGGTGGATTAAGCGAGGATCAGGCTTGGCCTGTCCGAGCGCGGGGTCTGGGGGCATCGGAGGACGCGAAGCCCGCACGGGCCCCCAGATAAGATAAGCGGCGGCGCGAGCCCTTACAAATCAGAGCCGCTTCTTGATCCAGTCTTCGATCGCATTTCCCGCGCCCGGCGGCAGGTCGAGAAAGCGGATGCCGTAACCGGGCTCCAATTTATCCTTGGGATGGTATTTTCGCATCCAGACCACCTCGCACTTGCAACGGACCTGAATCTCGGTATCGGGAATATGGAAGGAGATGATGAAGCGCTCCCCGGGCTCGCGGGGATTGACCGATTGAATAAAAAGTCCCCCGCGGCTGATGTTCTTTGCGTATCCGAACAAATGCTGCTTTTGCCCCCCGCTGGTCACCTTGAGAATGATTATGGGGTAACGCAAATATTTGCGCTTGTCCGCGGCCTTTTTAGGCGTCTCCCTGGCCTCCTGGTTTTCCGGGTTATTTTGGTTCTCGTCCGTCGCCATAATCTCCCCGCAGTTTAATCAAATCCATCACCCGGCCAGTACATCGTTAAAATACGGGCGGAAGGTCAATCCCTCCAGCGGGGGAGGGGTGAGCCCCTTGTGCTGGATGAGGACCTTGAACACCCCGCCCATGCTCTCCCGCGCCAGCAGGCGTTTTACGGACAGCATCTCGGGACTCTCCGGATCGAACCGTTCCATCTCCCGGGCGATCCCGAGGCTCATCAGAAAATTGAGCTGATTCGTAAACCCGGTCACGGACAGCCCGGCCTCGGCGCCGGCCCGGGCCAGCCCGGTGAAATCAACATGGGCCGTGATATCCTGCTCGCCGATCCGGGCGTAGGGATCGTCGTTGACGGTATGACGGTAATAGCAGAGAAGGCTCCCCTTTTTCCGGTGCGGCGCGAACAGTTCCGAGGCCGGGTAGCCGTAATCGATCGTGATCACAAAACCCAGGTCCAAGGCCTTTCCGACTTCACGAATCCACCGGGCCGCTTCCAGATTCACCTCGGCCCGCTGGCCCTCGGCCAAGCGGATTTTCAGCCGCTTGAAATAGGCCTCCAGATCCGGCGTCGAGGGAACCTCTCTCGTCTCAACGAAGCGGTCCCCGTCGACATCGACATAAATTTCATCCAGCCCGTCTTTGGTCGCAACGACCCGATGGACCGGGAAGGCGTCCACAAGTTCGTTGGAAAGGACGCACCCGACGAGGGAACCCCCGGCCTGGACCTCCTCGATATCCGAATACCAGCGGACCGGCGACGCCAAATCGGAGAAGGCCAGCAGCGCTTTCTGCCGGGCGGCCATCGCCGGGCTGCGCTCGATCACGGCGTAACGAAACCGCCTAAAATCCTCCGGCGCATCCGTCTTCAATCCGGCCAGGATGTCCCTGGCGAGCAGCCCCTTTCCGGCCCCCATCTCCAGGATCGTAAAAGGCCCCGGCCCCGGTAGGAGCGTTTCCATCTGCCGGATCTGCTTGGCCAGCAGGCGGCCGAAGATCGGATGCACCTCGGGGCTGGTGTAATAATCCCCGCCGAGCCCGATGCGCTCTCCCGATGAGGTATAATAACCTTCTTCCGGATCATACAGCGCCCGCTCCATGAACCGGGCGAAGGTCATCCGCCCTTTTTGTCGGATCTCCTCCTGGATTTTATGAATCAGTGGGGCTCGGCCCTCGTCCGGCATACGGCCACGATCTCCTTCCCGTTCCACGGCTTTTCCGTATCCACCGCGACCACGGACCCCGCCTCCTCCGGACCGAAGGGCTCGAACGCCGAGAGTTGCCGCCGCATGATCCCGGCATCGGCATCCGAAACGTCCGTCCCCTCGGCCGTCCTTTGCGCCAGACGGGCTTCAAGAACGGCGGGGGGCGCGGTGCAATGGAGGATCACGAAAGGCAGGGTCTTTTTTTTGGCCCACGAACTTACGACCGATCGGTGCCGCATCCGGGCATATGTGGCGTCGAGAACGGCCCAGCGCCCGCTCGCGATCACGTATTCGGCCCGTTCCAGAAGGCCGTCATAGGTTCGTTCGGTCATCTCGGACGTGTAGATGCCGCGGCCGTAATCCGTCGCGCTTCGCGCCTCCGGACCCGCCCCGGCCAGCGATTTGCGCACGGCATCCGAACGAATCACGACCCCCTCCAACGACTCCGCGACTTCCCACGCGACGGTGCTCTTTCCCGTTCCGCTCACCCCCGCCATTAAAATCAGACCGGGGCGGCGGTCGGCCAGATAACGCTCGGCCAGCTCGAAGTAGGACGAGGCGCGCTCCCGGGCCATGGCCTTTTCCACCTCGGTGATATCGGGGTCCTCGATAAGAATGCAGGCCACCTTCGCCCTCACGCAGGCCCGGTAGACGAGATAGAAATCCAGCATCGACAGTCCCTGGTAGTCCTGGGTTTGCTCCAGATAGGCGTTGAGGAAGCGACCGCCCGGCGCCGAAAGGCCGCGATGGTCCAGATCCATCAACAAGAAAGCGATCTCGTTGACGACGTCGATATGATTCAGGGCGTCGTTGAACTCGATGCAATCGAAGACGATCAAGCGGCCCCCATCGAGGCAGATATTCTGAAGGTGCAGGTCGCCGTGACAGACGCGGATCGCGCCGCGCTTGATCCGCTCACGGAACAGGAGCGCTTTCTGGGTCAGAAAATGTTCCGAATACTCCCGGAGCCTCGAAAATCGCTTCGGTGGCACGACGCTCTCCTGGAATTTCGCCGTCTGCTCGAAGTTCCGGAGCACATTCTCCCCGACCGCCTCCGGTGTCCCGAATACGTCGTCGGCGCGCTCGGCGGACCGGTGAAAGCGGGCGATCCGGGAGGCCAGTTCCACGATCGTCCCGCGCGACAGTTCGTCCCGCTCGGCCATCGCATCCAGGAGTCCTTCCTGGGCGAACTGGACCATCTTCACGGCGTACTCCACCGGCTCCCCTTTCCCATCGACGCGGAAACGCTCGCCGTCCCGCGTGATCGGCACCACCCCCAGGTAGATCTCCGGCGCCAAGCGGCGGTTCAAGGCCACTTCCCGCTCGCAATAATAGCGCCGTTTTTCCAGTGTAGAGAAATCGAGGAATTTCAAATCGACCGGTTTTTTGATCTTGTAGGCAAACGGCCCGGTCAGGAAGACGTCCGAGATATGCGTCGCCAGATGCCGGATCTCCCGGACGGGATGCGGGTAAGCCGCAGGGTCCATGAGCGAGCGATACCAGATCATCCGCGCCTCCCTTTCAATCGATATCATTTTAGTCAGTTATCGATAGAAAGTCAAAGAGGCCGGTCCGGGAATTTCTCCCGGTTCAACCAAAAGAGTTGCCCGAAACGGGTTTTTTGATTTATAAACGTGGTATATTTTATATTTAAAGTATTATTCTACGGATAAACGGAGGGCAAATCGATGTCGACGAAATCCGTCAACGTGATTTGGAGAACCGCCGCCCTGGCGGTGCTTACGGCAGGTCTGGCCGGCTGCATTTATGCCAATACCACGATGCCCCTGGCCTGGATTTCCAACACCCGCCTGGACGTGAAAGACCTGACCTTGGATAATCAAGAGATCGTGGGTCAATCCACCGCCCATGCCCTGCTCTTCGGAATGATCTCGTGGGGAGACGCGGGGCTCGATGCGGCCCTGGAGGATGCGAAGCGGAAGGCCGGGGTCGAGGTCAAGGAGGTTTATGATGTAAAAACCGACCAGAGGGTGTTCAACGTTCTCGGCTTGTATATCAGCCGAACCATCATCGTCACCGCCAAGGCGGCGCATTAAACGCAGGAGGGTACGGCTCCCGTGATCCGCACGATCGTCCTGATTCTTTTCATCTTATTCTGTTCCTATCCGGCGCGGGCCGTCGGACCGCACGGCGATGGAGCCATTGGCAGCATGATGGACCGTGCGGAGCTTCCGCGGGGGTTTCCCATTTATCAGGACTACGACGCCCCTTACGCTTATCCCTCGATGACCCGTCGGGATCTCATTCCGCTGATTCAGGAGGACGAGGTGATCGAGGTCGAAGGCTCAAGCAGGATGACGGGGTTTTTCATCCCGGTCGGATTGTTCATCGGCCTCGGGCCCATGTCCGGTTTTTCGGTCGATATGGAGGATCGAAGCATCCGCGCGGCCATTGCGGATGCCCAGAAGCGATACGACGTTCGCCATCTGTACGACATCCGGGTCGACGAGCGTTATTTCTCCATCCTGGGGATTTACAACACGAGGACCACGATCGTCCACGCGAAGGCCGTCCGGGAAAGAACGAACCCGCCCCACGAAGATCCACCCCGATAGAATCGCCGGTCCTCCGAATTTTCGACGGAACGCACGCGGGTTGACTTCTCGGACCCGCGCGGATAGAATCGGGCGCATGGAAATTGTTCTCGTCATCGGGATCGTCGCCGTCATCGGGCTGTTGATCGTCGTCCTGCTGCAGGGCAAAAACAAGCCGCCGGACACCGGGATGCTGGTGATGCAGCAGCAGGTGGACGCGCTGCGGCAGCAGATCACCGAAACGATCGCGGGGAACACAACCGCCCTCAACCAGCAGCTCTCCTCCGTCACGCAGCAGGTCAACCAGCAGCTCGCCGCGATGGTCCAGCAGCTCCAGAACGCGACGGGACAGATTGGGACGCGCCTCGACAACGCCGCCCGGGTGGTGGGCGAGGTGAAACAGAACCTGGGCGAGCTTTCGAAGGCCACCCAGCAGGTGTTCGATGTCGGGAAGGACATCGCCAGCCTGCAGGAAATTCTCCGGGCCCCGAAACTCCGCGGGATTCTGGGCGAGCTTTTCTTGGGAGACCTCCTGGCCCAGATCCTCCCGCCCAACCATTTCACGCTTCAACACCGCTTCAAAAGCGGCGAGGCGGTGGACGCGGTGATCCGGCTGGGCCAATTCCTGGTGCCGGTGGATTCGAAGTTTCCGCTGGAGAATTTCCGGCGGGTGGTCGAATCCAAAAACGACGAGGAGCGGAAGGCCGCCCGAAAAAAATTCAACGCGGACGTCAAGAAACACGCCGACGCCATCGCCGACAAATACATCCTGCCGGACGAGGGAACCTTTCCCTTCGCGCTGATGTACATCCCGGCCGAGAATGTCTACTATGAAACCATCATCAAGGATGAAAACCTCGGCGACGAAAAGAGCCTGTCGGCCTACGCCCTCGAACGCAAGGTGATCCCCGTCTCGCCCAACAGTCTGTACGCGTATCTCCAGGCGATCGTGATGGGCCTCAAGGGGCTTCAGATCGAGAAGAGCGCCCAGATCATCATCAGCCACCTGGAACGTCTGCGGGGGGACTTCGAGCGGTTCCGGAAGGAATTCGAGGTGATCGGCACGCACCTCACCAACGCCAAGGGCCGGTATGAGGAGGCCTCGATCCGTCTGGATCGGTTCGGGGAGCGCTTGATCTCGGCGGGCCAGGGGGACGCGTTGCCCGGAGAATTGAAAGACGATCCGCTAAGCCTCAATCCGCACGGCGAGCGCAACCCCTCCCCGTGAAGGCGGGGTGCTTCAATTAGTGGGCGCGGGCCCGGGTCCGCGCGGCGCGCTTCTCGGCGATGCAAACCTGGTCGCGCCCGCTGTTCTTGGCCAGATACATCGCCTGGTCGGCCATCCGGACAAGATCCCGCTTCGTCATCGCATGCTCCGGATACCCCGCGATCCCGAAGCTGGCCGACATATTGATCTGCAATCCTTCGTCCTTCAAGAACTCGTGAGCCTTCAGGCTTTTGTGCAAGCGGTGGGTGATCCGGGCGGCCGTCTCGACATCGGTTTCCGGAAGGACCACGACGAATTCGTCGCCGCCGTAGCGCGAGATGATGTCCACGTCCCTGAGGTTTTCAACCAGGATACGCGCCACCTCCACCAGGACCTTGCTGCCCATGAGATGCCCATGGACATCGTTCACGTGTTTGAAGTAGTCCATGTCGAAAAAGATGAGCGAGAGAATGGACCCGTAGCGCCGGCAGCGATTGATTTCGCGGTCGAGGATTTGGTCCAGGTAACGGAAATTATAAAGCTTGGTCAGGTCGTCCGTGATCGCCAGATTCGACATGCGCTCATAGAGGCTGGCCCGCTCCAGCGCGATCGCGGCCTGATCCACGAGTTTCCGGAGGAGATCCTGGTCGGTTTCATCGAAGGGTTTTCGGTTCTGTTTGTTGATCATTTCCAGGACGCCGATCGTCCGCTTTTTGTTGACGATCGGCACGCACAGAACGGAGCGGGTCTTGAACCGGGTGATGCGGTCCGCGGCACGGCTGAAGCGCCGGTCCTTCCGGATATCCCGGATGATCAAGGGCTGGCCGGTCTTGGCGACCCAACCGGCGATGCCCTGGCCCACTTTTAAGCGAACCTTGTTGACGCCCTTGGTCCCCTTGGCCGCGACAAAACGGAGCTCCTGAACCTCCTCATCCAAGAGCAGCAACGACCAGGCGTCGCACTTGATCAGCCGCTGCGCCCTTTCCATGATGACCCGGAGGATCTTGTTGAATTCCAACGTGGAGGTCAGGGCCTTCCCGCTGTTGATGAAGAAGGACAGTTCCTTGGAGCGTTGGGCGAGGGCGCTGCGCAGACGGCCGTTCTCGGTCCGGTAACGATTGAGAAGGTCCAGCGTCTTCATGGTTGTGCGAGTTCCCCGTAGAGTTCGGGCCGACGGTCCCGGAAAAAGGTCCAGATGTCTCGCGTTTCCTGAACCTCGTTCAGGTTAACTTCCGAAAACACGACGGCGTCGTTTTCCCCGGCGGGCGAGGCGATCAGTTCTCCGAAGGGATTGACGCAGAAACTCCGACCGTAGAACGTTTGCCGTTCCTCCTGGCCGGCGCGGTTGATCCGAAGAATGAAGACGTTGTTCGCGATGGCGTTGGCGCAGATCATCTTCTCCCAGCGGGACTGGGAAGCGAAGGCGGCCGCCGTGGGGGCGAAGAGGATCTGCGCGCCCTGCAGGGCCATGATCCGGCTGCCCTCCGGGAAAAAATTGTCCCAGCAGATCTGAATGCCGATCCGCGCTAGGGAGGTTTCAAAGACCGGGAATCCGAGATCCCCCGCCTTGAAATAATACTTCTCCTCCCACAACGGGATCTGGGGAAGATGCACCTTTCGGTAACGGCCGACCAAGGTCCCGTCTTTCTCGATCACGGCCGACGTGTTGTAGTGGGCATCCCCGTCTTTTTCGAAAAAAGTTCCGATCAACACCACGGCGTGTTTCCGGGCTTCCGCCCGAAGGGCTGAAACGGTCGGCCCGTCGATGGGCTCGGCCCACCGAAAATGATCCTCCCGGCTCTCGAAGGCAAACCAGGGCAGGTTGAAAAGCTGTTGTGTGGAGATGATTCCGGCCCCCCGTTCCGCGGCCAGGGCGATCATCTCGATGGCTTTTCGGAGATTAGAGTCGGGGTCCTTGGAGCATCGCATCTGGATGCCGGCGATCTTCAGCATGGGCTCCCGATCATTGTCCGTGGCATTTTTTATATTTCTTTCCGCTTCCACAGGGGCAGGGGTCGTTCCGGCCGACCTTCTGAACCTCCCGCTGCACCGTTTTGGGCTGGGCCGCGGCATCGCCCCGGCTGAACTGAAGGCGGGGCGGTTGGGGTAGCGCCGCCGGCCGGGCCGCCGGCGCGGGCTGATCCTTGACCACCTGGATCTTGAAGAGATGTTCCACCGCATCGGTCTTGAGGCGGTCCATCAAGGCCGAGAACATCCCGAACCCTTCCCGTTTGTATTCCACCAAGGGGTCCTTCTGCCCGTAACCGCGCAGGCCGATTCCCTCCTTCAGGTAATCCATCGCGAGGAGATGATCCTTCCATTGGGTGTCGATCACCCGAAGCGTCACCATCTTTTCCAGCTGCCGCATCAACGGCTCGCCCAATTCGGCCTCTTTATTTTTGTAAGCCTCGTCAATTTTCTGGATGAGATGCTCGCGCAGGGCCGTTCGTCCCAGGTCTTTCATCTCCGATTCGGACTCGGGATTCATCGCAAACTGGCGGGCGAGCGCTTCGTTGAGCCCTTTGAGATCCCATTCCTCGGGATAAACCCCTTCCGGACAGTACAGTTCCAGGATCTCGTCCAAACGGTCATCGATCATGCCCAGAAACAGATCGGTCAGATTTTCACCGCGAAGGATCCGCCGCCGTTGTTCGTAGATCACCTCGCGCTGTTTGTTCATCACGTCGTCGTATTCGAGCAGCTGCTTCCGGATATCGAAATTATGCGCCTCCACCTTCTTCTGGGCGTTCTCGATGGCGCGGGTGACCATGCGGTGCTCGATCGGGATCCCTTCCTCCATGCCGAGCCGTTGCATCAGGCCCGAAATCCGCTCCGAGCCGAAAATCCGCATGAGATCGTCTTCCAGGGAAAGGTAAAAGCGCGACGATCCCGGATCCCCCTGCCGGCCGGCCCGTCCCCGCAACTGGTTGTCGATCCGGCGGCTCTCATGGCGCTCGGTGCCCAGGATGTGAAGCCCGCCCAGCGTGACCACATCCGCTTTTTCGGCCTCGCATTCCTTTTTGATCCGCTCAAAAAGCCGGGCCTGCTCGTCCGGGGGCATCTCGGGTTGCTGGATGAGATGCCGTTTGAAGAGAAAATCAGGGTTCCCTCCCAGGAGAATGTCCGTGCCGCGCCCGGCCATGTTGGTCGCGATCGTCACGGCCCCTTTGCTCCCGGCCTGCGCGATGATCTCGGCCTCCTTTTCATGGTATTTGGCGTTCAAGACGGAGTGCTTGATGCCCTGGCGCTTGAGGAGCCCGCTCAACCGTTCGGATTTTTCGATGGAGATCGTGCCCACGAGAACCGGCTGACCGTTTTGATGGAGTTCGCCCACTTCTTCGACGATCGCATTGAATTTTTCGCGTTCGGTCCGGTACACGACGTCGGCAAAATCCTTCCGGATCATGTTCCGGTTGGGCGGGATCACCATCACGTCGAGATTGTAGATTTTTGCAAACTCCGCCGCCTCGGTATCGGCCGTACCCGTCATCCCGCCCAGTTTTTTGTACAGCCGGAAGTAGTTTTGGAAGGTAATCGAGGCCAGCGTCTGGTTTTCGTTGGCGATCTTCACCCCTTCCTTCGCCTCGACCGCCTGGTGCAGCCCGTCGCTCCAGCGGCGGCCCGGCATCAGCCGGCCGGTGAATTCATCGACGATCATAACCTCGCCGTCCTTGACGACGTAGTCCACGTCCCGCTTGAAAAGCGTGTGGGCCTTCAGGCCTTGAATGACGTGATGCACCAGATCGATGTTCGACAGGTCGTACAGATTCGAAACCCCCAAAAGCCGCTCGACCTTTGCGTTGCCTTCCTCCGTCAGGGTCACCGTTTTGGTTTTTTCCTCTACGGTATAATCCTCGGTTTCCTTCAGGGACGGTATGATTTGATTGATCCGATAGTATTTGTCGGTGGACTCTTCGGTCGGGCCGGAGATGATCAGCGGCGTCCGGGCCTCATCGATCAGGATGCTGTCGACCTCATCCACAATGGCATAGTGAAGCTCCCGTTGAACGCCCTGATTCAAGTCGACCGTCATGTTGTCCCGGAGATAGTCGAATCCGAACTCGTTGTTGGTCCCGTAGGTGATATCGGATTGGTAGGCCTCGGGTCGACTCACCGGCCGCAGGTATTGGAGGCGGCGGTCGGCCGCCTGGTAGGACGGGTCGAAACGAAAGGCGGCCTCGTGCTGAATCACCCCCACCGATAATCCCAGGGCATGGTAGATCGGACCCATCCACTGGGCATCGCGTTTGGCCAGGTAGTCGTTTACCGTCACCAGATGGGCTCCGAGCCCCGGCAGCGCGTTCAGATACAGCGGGAGCGTGGCCACGAGCGTCTTGCCCTCGCCCGTTTTCATCTCGGAGATCTTGCCCTCGTGCAGAACGATTCCGCCCAGGAGTTGCACGTCGAAATGCCGCATCCCCAAACGGCGTTTCGATGTTTCCCTCACCACGGCGAAGGCCTCCGGGAGGAGATCCTCCAGCGACTCGCCGGCCGCCAAACGGGACCGGAACGCTTCCGTTTTCGACCGCAGTTGCTGATCGTCCAAGGATGCGACGGCCGGTTCGAAGGCGGAAATTTGCTCCACCTTCGGAGCCAGTCGTTTCAGCTCCCGGTCGTTCTTCGTTCCTATGACTTTTCGGATCAGTAGTCCCAACATCATGAAGTCCGTTAAAAAACGATTCTATTATACTACCACAACACGAAAAAAGAACGCAAAAAGACGACGGGGATAAAAAACCCCGACAAAGCGGACGCCTTGTCGGGGTTTTCATACATCATCATTCGTTTGGTTGGTTATTGCGCCTTGGTCACATTCGATGCCTGCGGACCTTTTTTTCCTTCCACGACATCGAACTCCACCTCCTGACCCTCGGTCAATGTTTTAAATCCATCTCCCTGAATCGCCGAGAAATGGACGAAGACGTCTCCGCCGCCTTCTTGTTCGATAAACCCGTACCCTTTCTTCTCGTTGAACCACTTCACCTTTCCTTTACTCATTACGCTGACCCCTCCCTACAACGCGCTCCGGAACCCAGACCGGAACCGCGATTGATAATCGAGCAAGCGGGCCATGCAATAGTCCACCTGCTCCCCGCCAAAATGATTTTATTCAATGGAAATGGGCTAATTAAGGATGTACCTCAAGGGATTAACCGGGACACTATTGACCAAGACTTCATAATGAAGATGGGGACCGGTCGACAATCCGGTATTGCCGACAAAACCGATCACGTCCCCCCGCTTGATTTTTTGCCCGATCCGGACATTGACCTTGGACAGGTGTCCGTAGACCGTCTGCATGCCGTACCCGTGATTGAGCTTGACCATCTTGCCCAGACCGCTGTCGAATCCTTCATAACTGACCACCGCGGCCGCCGACGCCATGACCGGCGTATCGCGGCGGGCAGCCAAATCGATCCCGTTGTGCATCGCGACGCTTCCGGTGAACGGAGAGATCCGGTTTCCAAATCCCGAAGTCAACCAGCCTCGGACGGGCCAGATAGACGGGGTGGAGGCCCACAAGGAACGTCGGTCTTTCATGGCCTCGGTCAGTTCCGCGAAGCTCAATTCCTGAACCGCCGCATCCGACCTGAGCCGGCTGAGGTCCTGGTCCATTTTACGGAGGTCCTCCGGCTGAACATTTCCGGTTTCAGACACCGAATCCGTCCCGGGCTCTTCCGGCCCACCCATGCCCTTGAGCTGGTCGTTTTCAGGGGGCGGACCGATATCCGCGATCACCCGCAGCTTGGTGTCCAAATCCTTTATGCGCGTCATCTGTTTTTCCAGATCGGTAATGTTGGAAGCGAAGGTCTGAATTTGGATCTTCTGGGCCTTTGTTTCTTTCCGGAGCGACTTCAATTCCCACATATCACGGACCATGGAAAAATACTGAATAACAAAAACCACGAGAAGAATGGCCGAGACTATCGTGCTTCCTATGATGGTCCTGAGGGCCTGCTTGCTAAGGCTGAATCTGTACGCCCTGGAGGTGGGCGTCGGTATGATCATTACAGTGTACGAATCCTTCAATGTTTTCATATAGTAACCTCACAAAAATGCCGGCAGATGGTAACATACACTAAGAGGCTTGTCAAGAATTTTTTGCTCATTATAGTACCCCTTTTTCCATTTTGCTACCATCTTTATGTATTTAAGATAGCAGAAATTCCGATTCCGGCAAGCACCATTATAGGGCTTAAGATACTATATATAGACATATTTTATCAAAAACTACCCTATTTTGGGGTGTTTTCCATTCAGGTAAACCTTTAGAGGACATTCCTGGCAAACCGGCGTTGGTTTGCAATGCTCCTTACCAACCTTGACCAGCAGTGCATGGTACTCATTATAGACAGCGACCCGCGGTTGAAGTTGATCCATGAAGAATCGTTGCAGGCGATCGTAAGATACCTTGGCAGGGGTCAAGCGGTGCCGGTTTAAAACCCGCCGCGTGTAGGCATCGATGACAAAAATGGGCACATCCAATGCGTACAGAAGAATCGAATCGGCGGTTTCAGGCCCGATACCTTTCACGGAAAGCAATTGGGAACGGAGGACCCCGGACTGCTCAGACATCATGCGTAATAAATCACCCTCATATTGTTGAATCAGGAACCGCACGAACGCCTTTACCCGACCGGCCTTGACCCTGAAGTAACCGGATGGACGGATCGCCTCGGCCAAGCGCCTCACGGAGACCTTACGGAGCGCCTGCGGCGTCATGAGCCCCTCCCGTTTTAAATTGGCCACGGCCCGTTCGACATTTCTCCAAGCGGTATTTTGGGTCAGGATCGCCCCGATCATGATTTCAAACCGACTGTCCGCGGGCCACCAGTGCTGGGGGCCGTAAGCGTTCAGCAGCCGCCGATAATACCGCTCCAGTGGGGGGGTGGTTCGCTTTTTTTGCTTCATGGAAGGTCGGACCGCTACCGTGTGGTTTCACGGATCCACCGGAGGTACTCCTTGGAACCCCGACTGATCGGCAGGGCAATAATCTCCGGAACGGAATAACGGTGGAGAGATTTAACGCGTTTCACGAGACGCTCGAAGGCGGCCCGCCGGGTCTTGACAATCATCAACGCTTCCCGTTTTTGGTGAATCCGACCCTGCCAGAAGAAGACCGATTCGACCCGGGGGATGATATTGGCGCAGGCCGCCAGTTTTTCCTCGACCAGTTTTTTCCCGATGGCCCGGGCTTCCTTCAATGTTGGGGTCGTAATCATGACGACCACCTCTTTCGGCAAGGTTCAGCTCCGTTTGTAGATCGAGGGTGTGATGAAGATCAAGAGCTCATTTTGGATGTCGTTCTTGCTGTCATGCCTGAACAGCCATCCTATGATCGGGATGCGGTCCAGGAAAGGAACCCCCGAGACGGCCTTCGATTCATTTCGAGTATAGATTCCGCCGATGACGATCGTTTCCCCGTCCTTGACCATAAGATCCGTCTCAGCCGTCCGCGTATCCAGGGGGGGGATGCCCTGGACCTCCCGGGTGAAATCGGGATCTTTCTTGTCAGCTTTCACATGCATGATGACTTGGTTGTCCGGCGTGATGTGGGGCTTGACGGTCAGCTCCAACTTTGCGTCGATCTGAACCACGCCGTTGCCGCCGCCGACCGGGGTTATCCCGCCCGTCGACCCGCCCCCGGATGAGGTCGATACGGTCGTCCCGGCAATCACCACGCTTTGAACGAAGATCTCTGTCCCGGTTGCAATCATAGCCTCTTTATTATCCATGGTCAACACGCGGGGATTGGATAGGATCCGGCCGTTGCCGGAGGTTTCCATGGCCGATAATTGAAGATCCAATTGTCGGGTGTTGGACACGTTTCCAAAGGAAAACGCGCCCACGCCGCCGGACCCCAGTGTGACGGCCGCCGGGAGATTGACCACAAAGGGGTTGCCGCTCAATCCCAAACCTCCGGTCATCGGCGACGGCGTCGAACTCGAACCGCCTGGGTTTGTAATGCCTCCGGTTGCGGTATAGGTTCCCCCGTTCGTCTGATTGGTGAATTTGCCCCCCCATTGGATCCCGAGTTCCCGCGCAAAACTCGTGCTGGCCTCCACAATGCGCGCTTCGATCATCACTTCCGGCGTTTTGGTATCGAGGCTTTTCATGATGGACACGATCTTAGCGACGTTATCCGGAAGATCACGGACAATCAGCGAATTGGTCCGCAGATCGACGGATACGCTGCCCTGTTGACTTAAAAAATTCTTGATGGCCTCGGCGTTTATTTTCGCATCGCCAAAGTTTACCGGAATGATCTCCGTCGTCATATTATTTACGCCCTCCGCAAAGGGCGACTTTACCACCCGCACGATCGTCCCATCCTGAAATGAGACCAGGTTGTTGATCTTAAGGATGGCGGCAAACGCTTCGCGCACGGTGACCCGCTGGAAACTTAAGGTCAGCCGCCCACCCACATCATCCCTGATAATCACGTTGAGCCCCTCCTCCTGCCCCAACGCCCGGAGGACATCTTTCAGATCCGCATCCCGGAATTCCATGGTAAAGATGGTTTCGCCCCCCTCGCTTGACTCCTTGATTACATTGATCGTCCCCGGTCCGGTTGGAGCCGCCGCGACCATCGAATGGCTCATCATCCAAACCATGACGATCAGGATCCAAATCATCCGAACCGTTATTTTATGACGCCCCAACCCCATGGGGACCTCCTCTCAGGTCTAATGGCCCAAAACAAATTTATTGACCCGCAATTCCTTCTCCCCCGAGGGTCCTTGCAATATCACGCGATCCTCCAGGATCTCGGTGATCTGGTTTCCTTCAATCGTATCACCCGTTCGCAGAATCTTGTCGTTGATGATCGCCACCCCCCCTCCCGACCGGTAGATTATAGCGCTGAGATGGAACTCCCCCGTCTCCGATCCCGCAACGCCCGATCGGCTGGGAAGCACAAACGGATCCCGGCCCCACTGCAGGGCTTTCTCCTGACGTTCCAGCCGTTGGGTGCTGATCTCTGAATGCGGCTGGGCCCCAAGAGAAGCAGGGGTAAGGAGTAAGGAGTAAGGGGTTAGGAGCAGGAATAGAATGATCAAAGATCCCATCATGTTCATCTTTTTCACCTCACCCCTTACTCCTCACTCCCCACGCTTCACTCTTTCCCTAAATACGTTATCGTCTTCAAATGCGCCAATACCGATGGGGTCGTGTCGGGCTGCGCCTCGATTTTGATCTCTTTCACGACGACCGCGCGCGGCAGGTCTTCCAACATCAGGAGATAGTCTCCCAATTCGCGAAAGCGGGACTGGACGTCGATTTGAAGCGTCATCTGAAGATAGGCCCCCTTGTCCTCGACCGAATCCGGACGTATCGAGACGAATTCGATCTGCCGCAGATGGGCCAAGCGTGTTATTTCCTCCAACAGCGCCGAAAGCCGGCTCCCCTTCGGAAAGAGATCCCCCGCGTTTCCCGCCAACTCGGGGTGGGTCTCCTGGCCCTGCGCCGATTGACGAAGTTTTTCGGCCCGTTCTCGGAGCAAGGGGATCTGCGCCATTCCCTGGTCGATCTCGGCCTTGAGAGAAATTTTTTGCGCCGCCAACTCTTTGGCGCTGCGGACCGTCGGGATCAAGAAATAACTCAAGAAAATGAATAAAACCGCGCCGACGGTCAGGACCGCCAGACCGCGTTCCCGCACCGTGAGTTTTCCAAAGTCCAGTTTTTCAAGTGTGCCGGTCAACGTCATGGTTTGCCCGAATTAATGTAAATTTGCCGTCAACTCAAAATTCATCCCCTGGGCGCCGGCGCTTCCCTTTTCAGCATAAACCAATGCAACATACCCGTAATGGGGCGACCGCTCCAGGGCCGAAATAAAACGGTTGATCGCGGCCTGCGATTGGGCCACGCCGACGAAGCGAAGCCCGTTTTCGGTTGCGGAAACGGGCATAAGACCGCCGGATTTCGGATCCGTGCTTTCCATTCGCGTCAGCCAGACCCCCTCCGGCACCAGATAGCTTGTCTCCCGCAGGACATTCGACCAAAGGATGCGGTTTTTCAGAAGGTCCTTCATCGCCGCCAGTTGCTGCGCCGTGATTTCTTGGCCGGCCTGCGTCTCCTTGGCCAAGCCACCGACCTCCTCGTTGAGCCGGGTCAATTCCAGTTGGGTTTTGTCCCGTTGAACGGTGAGGTCCCGAACGTCTTTCTTGAGCAGGCTCTCTTTCCAAAGAAGGCCCAAGGAAAAAACGCCCAGAAAAAAAACGCCGGCGGCCACGCCCATCGGACCGGCCTTCTGTTTGAAGGAAAAAGGTTTCTCCCCCAGCAAAATCTCGGCCGCGATCAAATTGATATGCGACTTCATGGATCCTTCACGCTCAGATGTTTAATTCTCTCACCCATCCATTGTCCTCAGGGCCAGGCCCACGCCGGTCGAGAATCGGGGGGACATCAACCGAACCTCCCGGAACGCCGTTTCATCGCAGAGGATCTCGGCGAACGGGTCATCCAGTTCCACATGGGAGTCAAAATACGACGCGAAGTATTCCTGGAATCCCGGCATGAGCGCGGCTCCGCCCATCAGCACGATCTTCTTGACCGAGCCCTCGCGGAACTGGGCCCGGTAGTAATCCATGGATCGTTGCGTTTCCAGGACCATCCGGTCCACCTCGGCCTTGATGATCTCGAGCCGCCGGCCGTCCCGATCCACGGTGGAGGCGGCTGCGCCTTCGCCCGACCCTGCGCCGGAGAGCCCTTTTTGCCGTTTCAGCTGCTCCGCCTCCTCGCGTTCGACCCCCAGCCCCTGCGCGACCGCCCGGGTAATTTCCTCCCCTCCGAGCTGAACATTTCGAGTGAAACGCAAAACACCCCGTTTCGAAATGCTGATGTCCATCTTTTCGGCGCCGATATCCACAAAGACCAGGTTTTCATCCAGATCCGATTTGTAATTTAATTTGACGGTGTTGAAGAGCGCCATGGGATTGACGTCCATCGCCGTGACGGGAAGATTGATCCGCTTGAGGGATCCGAGTTGGTTCATAACGGCCGTCCGTTCGGCCGCGACCAACAATACTTCGATCCGTTTGAGATCGCGCTCCTGAGTTTCTCCGACCACGAGATAATCCAGCACGGCCTCCTCGATCGGAAACGGGATCAGTTTCTTGGCCTCCCAACGAACCGCCTCCGCCAATTCATCTTTGGGCATCTTCGGCAGCAAGATATATCGGATGATCGGGTTTCGCCCGCCAAAGTTGATCACGATCTTCTGTCGTTTGAGCCGGCCTTTTTGAAGCACATCGAGAAGAACCAGAGGCGCGTCCCCTACCGGGTCCGGTTGAGCGGTTCGGTCTGGGGGAGGCAACTCGGTCAGCCCGGCGTACTTTAGAACCAAACCCTTCCGGGTCGAGGCCAATTGGACCACCTTGATCGCGCTTCGGCCGATGTCTAATCCCAGGAGATGCCGCTTCGGTTTCACCCAAGCCAGAAAAGATCCCGTCATGGTTTCCACCTGATGCCATCCATCAAGACGACTCACCGACCGGGACGCCGCTTCCATCCAACTCCTCGATCGCCTTTTGATAGGCTATCTTGTGCTTGAATCCCCGTTTTAGATATTTCCAGATCAGTTTGATCTTCAGTGTGTCCTCTTCCGAATATTCACGCGCCTCCAGATCGCCCATCGGAACCCGTTTGGGCGTAATGTATCCCTTTTGTTCAAGGTAGTAGAGCTTGTGTCGGGGAATATCGACTTTCTTTAGAATTTCGGCGGTTTTCATTGTCTTATTCCCGCGGTCCATGTATAAATCTCGGGTATTAATCTAATTGTAAATTTATTTTTCTAAGGTTGAGTGTACCAAAATAAGGGGGGCTGTCAAGCGCACCCCAGGTCCTGTTTCGTCCTTTTCCACCCTTTCGGTTCCAGAAACCGGCGCTTTATCGTAGCCGGCCCAGAAGATAAGCATAAAAGAAGAGGAATACCGCCGCCAGTATCAGGCTGACCCCGAAGCCAAAGCGATACTTGATGACCTGCTCGTCTATCCGGGTCACCATCCGGTTCATTTGGTTGCTAATATTAAGTAACGCCTGCGGCGAAGCGATCAGCAACCCGCCTACGACCAGTGCGATCAGACCCATAAAAATTATCCAGCCCATGATTCCCTCCTATGTCATGTGTGCATGCATTGCCATGTCTCAACGTTCGGTCCGCGCCTCATGGAAAATCCTCCCGCGTGGCGCCGGTGCCAATCGAGTTTGGATTCGGACTTCCGGTGTTAAACGCGTTGACGGTGACATCCGTTGTTCGGGTGACGGATATATTGTTCGTATCTGTAATGGTAATCTGGAAGGTGGCGGTTCCAGCCGAAGCGGGCGTCGTGGGAAAGGCCAGATTGAAGGTGCCGTCCTTGGCCGAGCCCGCGACGAGGGGAAGGATATTCGTGCTCGCGCTGGGAGGTAAGATCGTCGCGGTGAAGTTGACGGGATTGGCGCCGGATACCGTCCAGACATCCTCGATGGGGGTCGTCCCAGGATTGGGCGGATTAAACTGCTCGACCATCGAATAGGTCTCCGTGGCCGGCAGACCCCAGCCTGCGGGGACCGAGATCTGGACCTGCTTGACGTCGGCGCAGCCGTTGTTCGTGATCGCCCAGCTCAACTCCTGATTGGTGCTGTTGGCGTTGACGGTGGCCGGACTCACTGTCGGCGAATACCCTCCGTACGTAACCGTACTCGACGTCACACTGGGCGTGGTCCGTGCCGTTCCTGGGCCTCCGGTCTGCTCGGTCCCGGCGGCCGATCCGGTGAAGAAAAAGGACGGTTGAGGATAAGTACCGGTGATTTGATAGACCCAGGTAAAGTCAAACGTCCCGCCGTTGGCCGGCACCGGTCCGTTGGGCGGTGCGGGGGTCGGGCCGGAGATCAACGTGATCGGCGCGCCGGCGGAGGGGGTCAATGTGGGCGTGACATTAATGATGTTGTTTGTATAATTGTCCGTCAGCGTCATCGTCACGGTTAAATTCTGACCGGAAAGGACGCAGGTTGCTGATAAATTGAGAGCGGCCACGAACTTGCCGACCGACAGCGTGGTCGATGTGGCCGTGATGGATGTGGACGTGTTGGCACTGTTTCTCGCATTGGCTGTAAAATAGATCGTTCCCGCATCTGAGGATTGGGTAGTGAAGGTGAACGTTATTGTCCCGGAGGCCCCCGCAGCCAAGGTAAGTGGGTTGGGGCTGTACACCGTCGATGTCAAACCTTGTGTCACCGTCCCGGTCTTTACGGCCGTCGGCGGATTGGGATTCGTGGTAATCGTGGACTGCGTCGCCGTGGAGTCGTTCCGCACGGTCATCACGAGTTTAAAGCTCGTACCGGCTGTGATGGACGAAATGGGAACCCCGCTCAGATCCGTGATCTGAAACCCGGTAACGCGAAGCGCTTTAAGGGTCCAAGATCCGATACTGGCGCCGCTGTTTAACGTTGCACTCGAATCGGACCTCGTCGGCGGCCACGGGCTCGTCGCGTTCTGGAAATAGGCCCGGACGTCCCTTAAATGCTGGGTCACGTCCGGGGATGAACTTCCCGCCGTCAAATTCAGCGTAAAATTCACCGCGGTCGTCGGCCCGGCGGCGCATCCGCCCGTGGCGCAGACGATCGCATCGTTCGCCGTATTGGCCCGAAATGTGATTGACGTGGTGGAAAAGGCCGTCCGCGTCCAACCCGCCGGGGCAGCCGTTGTATTCAAGAAGACCGTGCCGTAGGTGTTGATGCGGAATCGGACTTGATAGATCCGCTCGCTCACGTTCCCTCCGGTGCTGGTGTTTTTAATCTGAAACGTGACGGACACGGGGGTATCTTTCATGGTGAAAATAACCGGCGTCGGGTCGATCTCCGTCGAGCTGAAGTGGTAGGCGGCATCGGCCCCGGTCTGCCACAACCCGACGAGGATTATCGTCATCGCGAAAGGGATCCATTTCGTCTTCATCGGAGCACCCGCTTTCGTCACCGTCGGACCGTCTTCCGAAGCACGCGGTTTGCGTTTCCCACAACCACAACGGCCGTTGTCCCCGCTGAGAGGATCTCGGCCTCGTAATCCGGAGGATTCGGCGGATCGTCCACCAAAATTGGCGTGATGGGGTTTCCCGCCGCCTGGGCGGCCGACGCAGTCCCATCCTGGCAACGTTTGACGCCGTACAACGTCATCCTTCCTCCGGCCCGTACCGAACTGGTGTAAGTGATCTGCTCCCAATCGATCGAACCCGGAGTCGTATCGGTAAGAATCGAAAGCGACCCGGCCGTCAGAAATTTGGAATTATCCGCAATTTGAAGTGAGGCCAGGGAAGTGCAGTTATTCGCGAGGGCACCCACCAGGGTCGTAACCGGATAAACCAGCTCACCCCGTTCATGAGAACCGGCCGTTCCGGAAACTCCAGCGATTGTTTGGTCACGCGTGATCCCGGTGAATTGGGCGCCGCAGGCCGCGTTGCCGACGCCGGTGTAATGAACATACTCGAAGGGATCCATTCCGTCATCCCCGATCATGAGATTTCCACTCGTTGGAAACCGGTTCGTCGTATAAACGCAGATGTTTGCCGTTGTAGCCCCATCTTGAATCCGGTGCCGAAGCCGAGTCCCCGGCAGATCGGTCTGTACCGTAAAGCTGCCCGAATTCGGAGCCGTGCCCAGCGTCCGGACCGAGGTCGGCATGGGATCCGACAGGCTCCGGTACCAATCCACGTTCTGCGCCAGGTTGTACTGCTCGAATTCCAATCCGCCGTCCGCGATCCCGAACGCCAACAGACCGGCCGACTGATTCATGGCCGTGAAGCTTTCATTGCCCACGAGTGAAACCAATGCCGCGCCGATCATCGCAATGATCACCAGCATCGCCAAAACGATAATGAGGCTGGCGCCGCGCTGGGGACCGTTCATGAGACGTTTTCTCCCTTTCTTCATCAGAAACTCCGCGGGTGGACGCGGGAGCGGAACTGAACCGCCGATGGGCCGCTGCCCACCGTGAGGTCGATCTGGACCCACCAGATATCCGTCGCGGCCGGGGCGACGGCCGGGGTCGCGATCGTCGCCCCGGTGTTGTCCAAATAGGTGAAGGTCAGACCCGAAATGTTTGCGGCCAATGGATCGGTCGTCGCAGTCACCCGGTTGAGGTTGTTTCCCGCCAGGGTAAAACTGATCGTGTTGTTGCTCGTGTCCACGAACTGGAATGTCGTGGCGCCGGCTGCAAGGACGCTCGTGTTGTCCGCCACATTCCGGATCTCGCGAACCATCCGGTCCATCGCCATCCGGTTCACCTGGGTCGCCTCACGGACATTGTTCCCGGTCAGGACGCTTTCGGTGGAGTAGAAAAAGACATTGGACGCCACGACACCCACGATCCCGATCAGAACGATCGAGAGAATCATTTCGATCAATGTGACGCCGCGCTCGTTTCGCATCCCTCTCCTAATGGTTCGTGACCAATGTGACCAGGACGGCGCTCGGCACGTTCGTTCCGACGCCCACCGCTTGGACCGTGACCTCCACCTTCTTGTAATGGGTCGGACAGAGCGCCGTCGTCGTCAGGGTGCTGTTCGTGAAACAGGTGATCGTCACGCTTCGGTTATAATTCGGAAATCCGGCCACGGGATTCTCGGCCGGATAATTTCCGGCCGTGACATAGCCGAAACCGCGCGCCGGGTTCATCCGATCGCCTTCGATCTGCTCCATCCTTTCCTGCGCCAGATCGGCCGCGGTCGTCGTCCCGATCGTGTTGACCTGCCTGGCCGTCATGAAATCAACGGCGGAGAACACGCCCGGAATTGCGACCGCGAGGATCACGATGGTTAGAATCACCTCAATCAATGTAAGCCCTTTGGAGTTTATCATCGTTAATAAGTCAAGTTGCCCGTGTTCTGTTGAATTGTAATCGTGTGGGTGTTCCCCGAATAGCTCAGGGCCACGCTGCTATTGCATGCCAGGACCGTTCCGGCCGTGTCTGTCGGCGCCCCGAGGCTGTTAAACTCCATGACGCCCCCCGCCCCCCCGCAAAACGGTGTCGCCGACCCGAACCGGACGCCGTTCAACTGACCCTGCCGGTACGTGTCAAAATTGACCACGAGCGTCTGTCCTAGGCTGGATGGATCTGCGACGGGGACATCCGGGTTCGGGGAGGCATCCCGGTAAATCGTATACTGCGCCGTCGAGTCGACCGTCATGCCATAACGGCTCTGCGTGCTGATGGCGAGTTGCTGGGCATATCTCAGATCGCCCACGACCTTATTCACGGCCTGATCGAGCCTTGTGGTCGAAAGACTGGAAAGGCTGAGCGATACGACGACACTTAAGATGATGACAATAATGATGGTCAGCACCAGCTCGATCAGGGTAAAGCCGCGCTCATCTCGAAGGGTCACCATTTTTTCTTGGAGATGCGTCTTCATTCAATAAATATACCACCTCATGCAAAAGGCCGCAGACGTTTATCATCTGCGGCCTCGGCCAACGAGCGAATCGGTCCAACCGACCCCGGTCTGTATTTAATGGGCAACATAGGGAGCAAGCCCCCCCAGCACGCAAGCGGTGCTCCTCTTTCTTCAAGAAAAAGCAGGGAGAGGGGAATCCCCTCTCCCTGTCAGATTTAATCCCCGGGTGAAAATCCCTCTTCTTCAGGGCTCAAACAGGGATCCACCGCCAAACCCCTCTAACAGGTTGTCGGTCCGGCAGTAATGTTGATAAGCCCGGGGGTCGCGCTGGCGGGCCCGTTATAAGTAACAGTAATTTTCCGATCCACTCCTACGACGCAGGCATTGGTTCTCAAATCAAACGTGCAGTTGTTCGCGGCGCACGCGATATTGGCCTTGGAAATTCCGGTCGAATACAGCAATTTACCATAGACCTCTGTCCCGAAATCCGGACTCGCGGCATTGGCTGCGGCGGGAAGCCCCTTGGCCGTGTTTACGGCAATGGCCAACTGGGCCGATGCCGCACCAAAGGCCCCTTGTAAGGCCGCGTCTTTTGCATCGGTCGTGACGTTTCCGAATTGGACCATCGCCACCGCCGCAAGGACGCCCAGGATTACGATAATCAATACCAACTCTATCAACGTGAAACCTCTTTCATTCCTCAACGTCTTCATGCTCGCTCTCCTTTGTTTTGGTATAGGGTTTAGGAATCGATGATCGCTCTTTCTGTCATTCAATCATTCACCGGTCCTCTCCGTCTCACCGGTCATCAAGAACTGTCAATCACCACCTTTCGTATCCTTTCGTCGTCGAATAAACGCGGCCGTTCGCGGGATCGTAACCGAATCGATGGCCGAACGGATCAACCGGATAGCCCGCTTCATCTAAGGCATTGGTCTTCAAATATTGATCGGTAAAGATGGTTCCCTCTTTGATGGGAAAAATAAACCGTTCCTGCACCAAAACCTTCAGGTCGGCGGGAATTTTTTGTCGGGTGAGCTGATACACCTGAATCGCCTTTCGGAGATTCCCCAGCGACATCTGCATGGCCGTTTCCCGAGCCTCCTGCGCCACCCGTTGGTACTTGGGGAGCAGCACCCCGATGAAGATCGAGATCAGGACCACGACGATCAGCGTATCAACAATCCCGAGGCCCTGCTCACCTTTGAACCGCATCTATTTTTTCTGAATCCACGCTCCGGGTGGTATTTAAACCGCTTCTATAAGTAAGCAAGGCCCATGCCGACGGACCCGGGCGGTCATGGTGCGATTAATCAATCGGTTAACCCTTATTATTATAGCAGGCGCCCAAAAAAGTGAGGAATCCTGCACACAGATGTCACCGCCATTACATATATATCGGCTTTTTTTAACAGAAACCGGCTTTGACAAGCGGAATTGTGGATGCCGTCAGAATTTATCGCTTAACGGGCATACTATGAGTAATGCCCGTTACAATTATCGGGCAGCACAAGAGGGGAAGGGATACGCCGTACCCGCCGGGGATCTACCCGCCCCCCTTGAAGACATTGATCAGGTTCCACCAAGGCATAAATATGGCCAGGGCCAAAAACAGGACGACCCCGCCGATGACGGCCAGCAAAAGCGGTTCCAAGGCGGTGGACAGATTTCGGATGGAGTACTCCACCTCTTGATCGTAGTATTCGGACACCTTCATCAACATCTCTTCCATCTTTCCGGTCTGCTCGCCGACCGAGACCATCTGGATCACAACCGGCGGGAAGATTCGACTGACCTGCATGGGCTGGACGATGCCCCGGCCCTGCCGTGCGCTGTCCCGAATGTTGTCCACCACCCGCGAGATGACGGTATTGCCGACCGTCTGAGATACGATCTCGAGCGTTTGCAGGATCGAAAGCCCGCTTCGGGTCAGGGTGCCGAAGACGCGGGAGAACCGGGAAAGGGCCGTCTTTAAAAAAATGGCGCCGAAGACCGGCAGATGGAGCTTCACTCCATCCCACCAGAGCCTCCCCGCTTCCGTCCGGATGTAGCTCCGAACCCCGAAGACGGCCCCGACGATGACGGCCAGGATCAGCCACCAATAGCTTTGAAACGCGTTGTTGATCCCGATGAGGATGCGGGTCGGCAAAGGCAGTTGAACCTTGAAATTGGCATACAACGCCGCAAAGCGGGGAATCACAAAATGGAGCAGGACGATGAACGCGATGACCAGGGCGCCGATCACGATTTTGGGGTAACGGGTGGCGGCCTTGATCCGGGCGCGGGTTTGGGCTTCATGCTCGGCCAGGGTCGCCAAGCGTTGCAGGATTTCGTCCAGCACGCCGCCGGTCTCCCCGGCGCGGATCATGCTCACGTAAAGGTTGCTGAACACCGTCGGATGTTTCGCGAGGGCGTCCGAAAAGGAGCTGCCGCCTTCCACATCCCTGCGGACCTGCACGATCACCTTCTTCAGCCGTTTATTGTCGGTCTGCTCGATCAGGGCGTCGAAGCTGGTCATAAAAGGCAGGCCGGCCGAGATGAGCGTGGCGAGCTGCCGCGAAAAGATGATCAGGTTCTCGGGGGAAATCCGAATGAACCGATCGAAGAGTTCGGTCGCCCCGAACTCCCCCCGGATCTCCTCGATCGAAACGGGGTGGTAACCGAGATGATCCAGCTGGGAGGCCACGGCGTCTCGGTTGGAGGTCTCGATGGTGCCGGTGGATAATGAACCGTATTTATCCCGCGCGCGATACTGGTAAACCGCCATTTACCCCTCGATTTCTTGGGTGACGCGCAAGACCTCTTCCACGGTGGTGATGCCTTTGACGGCCGCGGCGAGTCCCTGGGGACGTAACCCGATGAACCCGGACTGGACCGCCCGATTGCGGATCGCGCTGGAAGAGGCCTTGGCGACGATCAGGTTCCGAATCGCCTCATCGATCGGGAGCAGCTCATAGATGCCGATCCGGCCCGAATACCCGGTATTCCGGCATTGCGGACAACCGGCCCCCTTCACAAGACGGACCTCCTTCCGTCCGTCAAGGAGCTTCTCCAGATCCAGGCTCTTGACCTGGTCCGCCGGCGGGATGTAAGGAACCTTGCAATGGGCGCAGACTTTTCGCACCAATCGCTGGGCCATCACCCCGATGAACGACGAGGCGACCAGAAACGGCTCGGCGCCCATATCCAGCAGCCGGGCCACCGCCCCCGCTGCGTCGTTCGTGTGCAGGGTTGAAAAAACCAAATGGCCCGTCAGCGCGGCCTGGATCGCGATCGAAACCGTCTCGGTATCCCGGATCTCGCCCACCATGATCACGTTGGGGTCCTGCCGCAGGATGGACCGCAGGCCGTTGGCGAACGTAATGCCCACCTTGGGATTCACATGAACCTGATTGATGTACTTGAGTTGATATTCGACGGGGTCCTCGATCGTGATTACATTTTTCTCGATGGAACTGATGCGGTTCAACGCGGCATAGAGCGTGGTGGTCTTCCCGCTCCCGGTCGGGCCGGTCACGAGCAGGAGCCCGTGCGGCCGACGAATCATTTTCTCGAACGTCTTCAACGTGTCCGTCGAAAGCCCCATCTCCTCCAAACCCAAAAGGACGCTGCCCTTGTCCAGCAGCCGCATCACCAACTTCTCGCCGAAGATTGTGGGCAGGGTGGACAACCGGATGTCCACGTCCTTTTCGCCCACCTTCATCTGGATCCGGCCGTCCTGAGGAACCCGCTTCTCGGCGATGTCCAGATCGGCCATAATCTTGATTCGGGAAACGACGCCGGCCTGGAGATTCCGCGGCGGGTTCATCACCTCCCGGAGCATTCCGTCCACCCGGTAGCGAATCCGCAGGACCTCGGCGTCCGGTTCGATATGAATATCGCTGGCGCCTTCCCGAACGGCCTGGGCGATCATGGTATTCACCAGCTTGATCATCGGCGTGTCGTCCCCGATGCGCTGGAGATCGATCACCTGTTCCTCCGGCATCACGCCGTATCCCTGGAGATCGGCCTCCTTCGCCGCTTCTTCCATGGTCGACGTCGCGCTGTAGAATCGATCGATGGCCTTCATCAGCTCGGTCTCCGACGTGACGACCGGCAGGATCTCCATGCCGGTCGCCCGTTGCAGATCGTCGATGGCAAACACATTCAACGGATCGACCATCGCCAGGGTGAGGGTTCGATTTTTCTTGAAGACCGGGATGACTTGATGCCGGCGGGCCAACGTTTCCGGAATGATCGTCACAACGTCCGGATCGATGATGATGCTGGAAAGCGTCACGGGCTGAATCCCCATCTGCTTCCCAAGCACCTTGATGATTTCTTCTTCGGTGACGAAGCCCATGCTCCGGAGGATCGTTCCGATCCGGCCGCCGTGTAGCTTCTGCTCGCTGAGGGCGCGATCGAGCTGTTCGCGGCTGAGCAGCCCTTCGGAGATCATCATTTCCCCGAGCATCTTCCGTTTCTGTTGTGGCAGGGGCATAGTCCATCCTCCACAGAGCCGTTCCCTGTGTAAAACGCAGCGGAATAGCGTATGGATTTAGATTTCTAATGTTTATGCGTTGTTAGATAAACGCCGGGCGAAATAACAGGCGTTCATGCATATTAAAGATAGCACACGGGGTTAGGTTGTCAATTGGAGGGCCGTCCGGAAATAATCCACCGTCATCTTCAGTCCGTCATAGAGTTCGACCTTGGGTTCCCAATCGGTCGCCTTCTTGAGCTTGGTATAGTCCAGGACGCTTCGGGTTTGCTCGCCCCGTTTCTCCGGGCCGTAGACTTCCTTGACCTTCGCCCCTGAAATATCGACCAAGTGACGGAAGAGCTGGTTGACCGAAGTCTCTTTGCCGGTGCCGACATTAAAAATCCCCTTGATGCTGTTTTCGATCACGGCCATGTGGGCCTCGACCACGTCCTCCACAAAGATGTAGTCCCTCGTCTGTTTTCCGTTGCCGTTGATGATGGGCTGGTCGTTCATCAAGGTCTTCTGACTGAAGATGGCCACCACGCCGGCTTCCCCGAAGGGATCTTGACGCGGGCCGTAGACATTGGCGTAGCGCAAGGCGACATAATTCAGGCCGGCCACCTGCTGGTAGTAGTAAAGGTAGTGTTCGCCGGCCAACTTGCTGATCCCGTATGGAGATACGGGGTGCAGCGGATGCGTTTCGGGGGCCGGGAACACCTGCTGTTCGCCGTACACCGCGCCGCCGGAAGAGGCGAAAATCACCTTCTTCGTCCCGTGCCGAACGGCGTTCTCCAGGACATTGAGAAGACCCAAAACGTTCACATGGGCGTCAAAGATCGGGTCGGCCACGGACCGGCGCACGTCCATCTGGGCCGCGTGGTGACTGATCAAATCCGGTTTTTCCTTCTTGAAGATCTTTTCGATCCTCGGGTTGAGAATATCGGCCTTGTAGAAATGGGCATCGCGGTTGATATTCTTCTTTTTTCCGGTGGAAAGATTATCCACCACCACCACGTCGTGCCCCTCCTGGATCAGCCGGTCCACAAGATGCGATCCGATGAATCCCGCTCCTCCGGTCACCAACACCTTCATGGATTCTCCTTGTTGAAATTTTTATTTTTCCGATACCATTCCACAAATTTTCTCAGACCGTCCTCGATGGACGTCCGGGGCTCGTATCCGAGAAGCCGTTTGGCCTTCCCGACATCCGCGAAGGTCAGCGGCACATCCCCGGCCTGGGACGGCATCGCCCGAATTTGCCCCTTCTTGTTCAAGGCCTGCTCGATCTTCGCCACCAGGTCCCGCAGTTCGGTGGTCCGGGATTCCCCGATGTTCAGGATTTCATACGGCCGGGGTTGCGTCAGCGCCCGGAGGACTCCCTCGACGGCATCCGAGATATAGGTGTAATCGCGGCGCGAAGTCCCGTCGCCGAATACGGGAACCGGGAGTCCCTCGTCCACCAGCCGCGTGAATTTATGGATGGCCATTTCGGGGCGCTGACGAGGACCGTAGACGGTGAAGAAGCGCAAACAGGTCACCGGGATTCCGTACAAATGGTGATAGGTGTAACACAGCAATTCTCCGGCCCGCTTGGTGGCGGCGTAGGGCGAGATCGGAAAGTCGGCCGGATCTTCTTCCGAGAAGGGAACGCGGTTGGAAACGCCGTACACCGAGGAGGAAGACGCAAACACGAAGTTTTGGACCGGGGCCGACCGGGCCGCTTCCAGAAGCCGTGTGGTTCCGTGGACGTTCACATCATGATACAAAACCGGATCCTGAATCGAAGGACGCACCCCCGCCCGGGCCGCCGCGTGAAAGACGGACTCGATGCGCTCTTCCCGGAACAATCGGGCCAGGGTCGGCTCGTCCCGGATATCGCCCTCGACCAGCCGAAAGTTCGACTGTTCGAGGGCCCATCGAAGGTTCCCCCGTTTGACAGCGGGATCGTAAAACGGATCGAAGTTATCCAGACAAACGACCCGGTTCCGCTCCGACAGCAGACGTTCCACCACATGGGATCCGATAAACCCCGCGCCGCCGGTGACCAAAACGGTCTTCATGGTTTCACAAGGTGAATGAGATACTCGACATTGCCTTTTTGTCCCGTGATCGGCGAAGGCATTACGCCCTTGGCGATCCATCCCGCCGATCGGGCAAAGCGGACGACACCGTCCAAGGCGCTTTCGCGCTTCGCCGGATCCCGGACGACGCCCCCCTTCCCCACCTCTCCTTTCCCCACCTCGAACTGGGGCTTGACCAGCGCCACGATTTCACCGCCCGGCTTCAGGAGTTCGGCCGCCTTCGGCAGCACCTTGGTGAGTGAGATGAAGGAAACATCGATCGTCGCCAGATCGGCGGGCTCCGGAATTCGGCCGGACGCGAGGGTTCGGATATTGGTTCGCTCGATCACCCGGACCCGCGCGTCCCGGCGCAAGGACCAGGCCAGCTGGCCGTAACCCACATCGACGGCATAGACGCGGGCCGCGCCGTGTTGAAGGAGACAGTCCGTAAAACCCCCGGTCGACGCGCCGATATCGACCGCGATCTTCCCTTCGAGGTCGATGCCGAAATGCTCGATCGCGGCCTCGAGCTTCAGGCCGCCGCGACCGACGTAGCGGAGGGCCGTCCCGGCCTCTTCTTCCCGAATCCGGACGGCCGCTCCATCCTCGACCGGTATCCCGGCCTTCGTCGCCCGCGCCCCGTCCACCTCGACCGCGCCGGCCAGGATCAGGGCCTGCGCCTTCTCCCGGCTGTCGGCCAGGCCGCGATCAACCAGGGCCCGGTCCAAACGATTCTTGACGCGTTTTTTGACGGGGCGGGAGATCACCGGATCAACCCACCCGCCGCGGCACTTCCACGTTTGGATGGCCCGCCTGTCTCTGCGCCTCCGGCAGACGGAGGGGGGAGAGGCCGGCCTGGACAAAGAATTGGATGTCGCGAAGAAGCGTTTCGGCCGTGAAACCGAAGCGCTCGCGCAACGTTCGGACCGCGCCGTGCTGGATAAAATGGTCTGGCAGGCCGATCCGTTTCACCTCCACACCAGACAGGCCTTCCTCTTCCAGGACTTCCAATACGGCCGAGCCGAAACCGCCCTGCAAAACATGCTCTTCCACGGTCACCAGGCGCCGCGTCCTCCGGGCCAGCTGCGATATCAATTCGCGATCGAGGGGTTTGACAAAACGGACATTCGCCAGGGCCGCCGAAATCCCCTCTTTTTCGAGCTCGCGGGCCGCCTCCAGCGAAGGGTAGACCCCGTGACCCAAGGCCAGAATCGCCACATCGTTCCCGTTTTTCAGCAACTCGGCCTTACCGATGGGAAGCCGCATCAACCGCGCATCCATTCCCACCCCGAGACCTTCCCCGCGCGGATAACGGATTGCCACCGGTCCCTCGTGTTTGGTCGCGGTGTAGACCATGTGCTGCAGCTCGTTCTCATCCTTCGGGGCCATGATCACGAGGTTGGGAATGATGCGAAGGAATCCGATATCAAAGATCCCGTGGTGCGTGTGGCCGTCTTCTCCGACGAGACCGGCGCGGTCCAGACAAAGCACGACCGGGAGGTTCTGAATGCAGACATCATGAAGGATCTGATCGTAGGCCCGTTGCATGAACGTGGAATAGATCGCGACCACCGGGCGGAGACCCGCGGCCGCCAGCCCGGCCGCAAAGGTGACGGCGTGGGGCTCGGCGATCCCGACGTCATAGCAACGATCCGGAAATTCCTGGGCGAACCGGGAAAGTCCCGTGCCCTCCGGCATCGCGGCCGTGATCGCCATGATCTGTTTATCCCGCTTGGCCAGCCGGCCCAATGTCGAGGCGAAGACCTGCGTGTACGTCGGAAAACGGGGGGTCTTGCGGGCCTGCCCTGTCTGGACTTGAAAAGGCGAGGCCGCATGGAGCGTGACCGGATTCCGTTCGGCCGGCTCGTATCCTTTGCCTTTTTTCGTGATGACATGAACCAGGATCGGGCCCTTCAAGCGGCTGATATTCTCCAGGGTCGGGAAGAGATGCTCGAAGCGGTTTCCGTCGATCGGACCGATGTATTGAAATCCCAGTTCCTCAAACAGAAGACCCGGCCCGATGAACCCTTTGGCCGATTCCTCCACCTTGTGCGCGGCCTTGATCATGGGCGGCCCGATTCGGGGGATTGTTTTCAAAAGGTGCTTGGCCTCCTCCTTCACCTTGGTATAGAACTGGCCCGTGATGATTCGGGATAGGTAGGCCGAGATCGCCCCGACATTCTTCGAGATCGACATCTCGTTGTCATTGAGGATGACGATGAAATCCTTTTTGGAGGCCCCGGCCTGGTTGAGCCCTTCGTAAACCATTCCGGCCGTCATCGCGCCGTCCCCGATCACGGCGATCACCTTGTGATTCTGTCCGAGATGATCGCGCGCCTCCACCATGCCCAGCGCAGCCGAAATCGAGGTCCCGGCGTGGCCGGCATTGAAAGAGTCGTACGGGCTTTCTTCGCGACGGGTGAACCCGCTGAGCCCCCCGAATCGTCGGATCGTGTCAAACTGCTCCCGCCGGCCGGTGATCAATTTGTGCGCATAAACCTGATTGCCGGTATCCCAGACGATCTTGTCCCGCGGCGCGTCGAAGACGGCGTGCAACGCCAGCGTCAGCTCGACAATGCCCAGATTGGTCGCGAGGTGGCCTCCGTTGATCGAGGTGACCCGGATGATTTCTTCCCGTATTTCCTGCGCCAGCGCCGGGAGGTCCGTCCGGGGAAGTTTTTTCAGATCCGACGGGCTGTTGATCCTGTCCAACAAACGCATGAATGACTCCTTCTATAAAAAGACGCCTTACCGATTGGCTTTCCGGATCAAGACTTCCTCTCGACGATGAACCGCGCGATCGCCCGGAGGGGATCCGCCTCGGGGCCGAAAGAGGCCAACGCCTCATCGGCCTCGCGGATTAGCCGATCGGCAAAGCGCTTGGACGCTTCCAGGCCCACGACCGTCGGGTAGGTTAATTTGCGATGGGCATCGTCTTTTCGAACACGCTTCCCGGTTTCCTTCTCCGTCCCTTCCAGATCAAGGATGTCGTCCGCGACCTGGAACGCCAGTCCCGCCTTCTCCCCGTAGGCCGTCACGGAAGACAGCGCTTCCGTCCCGGCCCTCCCCAGAAGCGCCCCGATCCGGACGGCGGCGCGGATCAGCGCGCCGGTTTTATGGGAATGGACATAGCGGAGGGTTTCTTCCGATACGGTCTGCGATCCGATCAGGCCCTCGGACTCCATGTCCACGAACTGTCCCCCGACCATCCCAAGGCTCCCGGCCGCCAGCCCGAGTTCCTGAATGACCGATAGCAGTATATCCGGCGGGATCGTCCGATTCAAGTCTCGATCCGAGAGAAGGGCAAAGGCCGCGCTCAGAAGCGCGTCGCCCGACAGGATGGCGGCCGCCTCGCCGAACTTTTTGTGGCTGGTGAGCCGACCGCGACGATAGTCGTCGTCGTCCATCGCCGGAAGATCGTCATGAACCAGGGAATAGGTGTGGACCAACTCGATGGAGGCCACGACCGGCAGTATCGAGTCTATTGTATCGGGGGGCCGCCCTTCTCCCGAGACCGCTTCGAAGGCCGCGATCGCGAGAATCGGCCGGATCCGTTTCCCCCCGGCGAAAAGGCTGTAGCGCATTGCCTCGTGAAGCCGCTCCGGAACGGTCATCGCGGTCGGGAGGTAAACCTCCAGCGTCCGGTCGATCCGGGCCCTCCGGTCTTCCAGATATTGCTTCAGTTCCCGTTCAATCCTGGTCTTCAGCATCGGGGATGTCTTCGTGGACCCCTTCCCGGTCTTCCTTTTCCATTTCAAAGGGCCTGGGGCGTTTCCGGCCGTCCTTATCCTGCAACAGGATCTCCACCTTGCGTTCCGCCTCTTCAAGCAACTTCAAACAATTTTTGGAAAGCCGGACCCCCTCCTCGAAGATCTTCAGCGAATCTTCAAGGGGAAGATCGCCCTTTTCGAGCTGTCCAACGATGGTTTCAAGTCGGGCCAGCGCATCCTCAAATTTGAATTGGGCCATCGGATTATCCCTCGGTTTCTTCGACACGGCAGATCAAAGCGCCTTGATGCAAGCGGACTTGCACGCGCTCGCCCGGATCCACTTCCTGCGCCTTTTTGATGAGCCCCAGCTCCGGAAGCTTCCGCGTAATGCTGTATCCGCGGCTTAAGATGGCGAGCGGGCTTAAACCGTCCAGGGCGGTCAACAGGGATTCCAGACGATTCCGCTTTTGGCGGAGATAATACCCCGCCTGGAGTTCAAAGCGCTTGGTCAGCTCCTGAGTCTGCGTCCCGAGCCGGTGCAGGCGGTCCACCGGGCTGCGGTGCCGGAGGCTCTCACGGGCATGCCGCAGGCGCTGGGCCTGTTGCCGCAACGTGTTGAACAGTCCCCGACGGATGCGCCCCTCCAGCTCGTCCAGGCGGAGCAGATGGGCTTCGATGGACTTGCGTGGATCGCGAAGCGCCCGTTGAAAAACGTTCAGACGGCTCCGGACCCTGTCGAATCCGCGTTGCATTTCGTGGCCCATACGAACCCTTTGAAATGCGACCCGATCCTGCCATTCCCGGCGGGCCTGTATCACCCGTTCGGCCGCCGCTGTCGGGGTGGGGGCCCGATGGTCCGCGACGAAATCCGAAATGGTATAATCCACCTCGTGACCGACGGCCGAGATGACCGGAATTTTGGACCGGAAGATCGCCCGGGCAACGGCTTCCTCGTTGAAGGCCCACAGATCTTCCAACGAGCCGCCGCCGCGTCCGACGATCAGGAGATCGAACGGGCCCCGGTCGTTTAATTCGTCGATGGCCGCGGCGATGGCCTCCGCGGCGCCTTCCCCCTGGACCGGCACCGGATCGATCACGATCTCCAGCCTCGCCCGGGGTCCGTTCAACACCTTGAGCATGTCCCGGATCGCCGCGCCCGTCGGCGACGTCACGATGCCGATTCGGCGCGGAAGCGCCGGGAGCGGCTTTTTGCGCGAAGGATCAAAGAGGCCTTCTTTCTGAAGGCGCTCCTTCAGTTGCTCGAAAGCCGCCTGGAGGGCTCCGATCCCCCGGGGCTCGATGGAATCGACGACGATCTGATACTCCCCCCGCGGCTCGTAGACCGTCATACGACCGTGGCACAGGACCTGCTGTCCTTCTTTTGGAATAAACTTGACGGAACGTCCCGAGGATCGAAAAAGCACGGCCCGAAGCTGCGCGCTTTCATCCTTGAGGGTGAAATAAAGGTGCCCGGAGCCCGGCATTCTCAGGTTGGACGTTTCTCCTTCGACCCAGACGTCGACGAAGCGGTTCTCCAGCTGCTGCTTGATGAGCCGCGTCAGGGCCGACACCGAAAGAATCGGGGCGTGGGAAGCGTTTGGCATCATGGCCTAAGAGGACGTGCGCTCTAATCCGTATCCTTCACCTGCAGCCGGACGATGGACTGGGCCCGTCCGTTGACATCGACGGTCAGGAGGGCGGCCGAAATCACGCACGGACCGCCGCCCATCTCGAACCGCTGCGGCATCTGGTGCAGAAAGCGGTGGATCACTTGATCTTTATTCATTCCGATGACCGAATGCATCGGCCCCGTCATGCCGGCATCCGTGAGATAGGCGGTGCCCTTCGGGAGGATCTCTTCGTCGGCCGTCTGGACATGGGTGTGGGTTCCCACGACCGCGCTGACCTCGCCGTCCAGATACCACCCCATGGCCCGCTTCTCCGAGGTGGCCTCGGCATGCATGTCCACGATGATGATCGGGGTCTCGGCCCGGAGACGTGCGACCTCGCGCCAGCCGATCTGGAAAGGACAGTCCGTGGTCGGCATGAAGACCCGGCCCATTAACTGAAGCACCGCCACCTTTTCCGTCCGGCTGAGGCTGATCACGGCCGAACCGGCTCCGGGCGTCGAATCGGGATAATTGGCCGGCCGAAGAAGACGCGGCTGCTGCGTGATATAGTCCACGATCTCCTTCTTGTCCCAGACGTGGTTTCCGGTGGTGATCACATCGACGCCCAGAAGGTACAACTCTTCGGCGATCTTGGGAGTGATCCCGAACCCGCCCGCGGAATTCTCTCCGTTGGCGATCACGAAATCGATTTCGTAGGTCTCCATCAGATGGCTGAGCTTCCGGGCCAGAATATTCCGTCCGGGCTCGCCGATAATGTCCCCGATCATTAAAATTTTCACGAAAGCTTATCCCATTAACGATGTAGGGGCGATGCATGCATCGCCCCTACGATTACCGGGCGTACTCGATGTACCGGTTCTCGCGGATCACGGTCACCTTAATCTGGCCGGGATAGGTTAATTCCTGTTCCACCTTCTTGGCGATCTCCCTCGAGATCATGGCCGATTCGGCGTCCGACACTTCGTCCTGCTTGACGATAATCCGGATCTCGCGGCCTGCCTGAATCGCATAGGCCTTTTCCACGCCCTTGAAGGAGGTGGCCAGCTGTTCCAGTTTTTCCAGGCGCTTCACGTAGGATTCGACGGATTCCCTCCGCGCCCCCGGCCGCGCCGCCGAAAGTCCCTCGGCACCCATCACCAGAACCGACTCGATACAGGTGGCCTCGATTTCCCCGTGGTGCGCGGCGACCGCGTTCACCACCTTCGGCGACTCGCCGTAACGCTTCACGAGGTCGGCGCCCAAGGCCGCATGAGAGCCTTCTTCCTCATGACTGACGGCCTTGCCGATGTCATGGAGGAGCGCCGCCCGTTTGCTCAGCTTGACATCCATGCCCAGCTCCGAGGCCATGATCCCGGCGATGAAAGCCGCTTCCCGCGCGTGGGCCAGATTATTCTGTCCGTAACTGGTCCGGTACTTCAGGCGGCCCAGCGTCTTCACGATTTCGGGATGGAAGTCCTGAAGTCCGAGGTCGAAAATGATCTTCTCGGCCTCTTCCTTCATCAGCTTGTCCAGCTCCTTCTTGACCTTCTCCACCATCTCCTCGATGCGGGCCGGGTGAATCCTCCCGTCCGACATGAGACGCTCCAGGGCGATCTTGGCGATCTCCCGACGGTAGGGATCGAACCCGGAGACGATGACGGCGTCCGGCGTGTCGTCGATGATCAGGTCGATGCCCGTGGCGCTTTCCAGGGCCCGGATGTTCCGACCCTCGCGGCCGATGATACGGCCTTTCATCCCTTCATTGGGCAGATTCACGACCGAGATGGTCGCCTCCGCGATATAATCCCGTGAAAGACGCTGCATCGCGGTGACCATGATCTCTTTCGATTCGCGTTCGGCCTTCTCGCGGGTTTCTTCCGTGATCCGCTTCATCATCTTCGCCGCGTCGTACCTCGCCTCTTCCTCCATGGCGTGGATCAACTGCTTCTTGGCCTCCTCCGCCGTGACGCCCGACAAGCGCTCCAACTGCTGCCGTTGCTCGCGGAGCCCGTCTTCCAGGGTCTTTTCTTTGTCGCGAATTACTTTCTCGCGCGCCACCTGGTCCCGGTCGATCCGGTTCAGGTCGCCCTCGCGACGGTCCAGCTGGGTGGCCCGTTTGTCCAGATGTTCTTCCCGCTGGCTCAACCGACGATCCAGCGCGGTCAGTTCCGATCGGCGCTCCCGAATTTCCTTCTCAAACTCGGTTCGCTCCTGCAGGATGCGGCTCTTGCTTTCAATCTGGGCCTCCCGCCGCTTGTTCTCCGCTTCCTGCTCGGCGTTGCGGAGGACCCGGGCGGCCCCTTCCTCGGCCTCGCGTAATTTTCGGGAGATCCCCTCTCGACGAAGATACAACCCGACCGCCACCCCGGCGGCGCCGCCCCCGGCGGCTGCGATGACTGCAATGATCCAGGTAATAATAATCGTCACCCCCTCCACATTCTGTTGAAGAAACTCCTTCGATGCTGTTTGTTGTACGGGGGAAAACAGACGGGCCGATTAGGACAGCTGATCAGGAAGACCGACGCTGGGATGGAAGGCGGAGCAAAGGCTATCGTTCGGGGGACCGGTTCCCGGAATGCGTTTCGACCGTCGCCCATGGAAAGGCGCAAGACAATCGATCATCGTTCCATTCCCGCCGCCCGGTCAAAATAGAAACCGAATTCATTCCTCCCGCCTTTTTTCAAGCTCCAAGATATTCCGGCCGGCCTCGATCCAATCGATAAAACCGCCGGAAGAATTCTCTGTCCATAAATTCAAGACCTTCCCCATCCTTATCGTCTCAGTTCAGAAGCCTCGGAACCTTTGCCCGAAACCCGTTTTCTCCCGTTTTAATTAGGCCCCCGCGATTGCCGTGGCAGAGCGGAATGTCTTGAACCCGGTTTTCCAGGTGGGCGCCGTGATGGGAATTTCAGGCTTCCCCTCGTTACGATGGGGCGTGCACACCATTCCCAGGGCATGGCTCCCAAAGACAAGGCGTTGGGTCAAAATTTCTCACCCCTCACCAACAACGCAGGGGCGACGTGTTCAGCCCTTGTAAAACTCAAAACGTTACGCTTGGCACTATAACAAACCCCAAAAAAGAATTCAAGCGAAAAATCCGTTCGGCCGCCCGGAACTCTCCGGATCCGCCGATCCGGCAGGCTTGACAATTCGAGAAAGTGGGTTAGCTTTTAAAATAGTATGGAGAAACGGTCGCTGATACGCATTCCGTTGACCAGCCGGGGAAAAGCCGCGACGCTTTTGTCGGCCGAAAGCGGGGTCATCTACACGGCGAACATCAGCCGCCAAGGCCTCTGCTTCTATTCGAAGACCTCCCTTCCGCTGGACGCGGAGGTCATCCTCGAACTTGAACTGAGCCGTCCCTCCGAAGCGGTCGCGATCGAGCATTTTCATGGACGGGTGCTCTGGAAGCGGGAATGGGATGGATTGACGGCGCACGGAATCCATCTTTCAACCCCTTTAAGCCGCTTTAAGAACCCCCGCGCCTTCGATTTGACGAGCGACCGGGAATTTCCGGAGACCGCGGACGAGCCAAAGAGCGCCGACTCGGTCCACGGAACGGATCGGCTGACAAAACGGGAGCATGAGATCACCCGCCTGATCGCACAGGGGTCCAACAATCGCCAGATCTCCGCGCGCCTTTCGATCAGCATCAAAACGGTCGAAACCCACCGGGCCAACATTTACTCCAAGCTCAAGGTCCACAACGCCGTGCAGCTACTGCGAATGTTGGAAAAAAGCGGGACCTGGGTGGTGAACCGGGATCAAGCCCCCCGCCGGTCCGCGAATCATTCAACCTAGGCCGGATTTATCGACCTTCCCCTCCCATCGCCCTTAAAACCCGTTCATACACCTCAAAGGCCATCGTGCCGAAAAGGACAAAGCGGACCAAGCGGATTCCTCGATGACCTTCGAGATAGTCCCGCACGACGCCCAGCGCAATCTGTGCCGCGGCCTCGATCGGATACCCGTAGGC
>DATKAN010000057.1 GCA_035498035.1 Nitrospiria bacterium | reverse complement strand
TCAAAGCTCCGCCCCGGCGGCCGTCTCGTCACGGGCGGGATCCTGGCCGAGTTCCGTCCCGACGTCGAGGCCGCGTTAAGGCAGGAAGGCTTCGAGGTCATCGAAGCGCTCCAGGAAGAAGACTGGGTCTCCCTCGTCGCGTGCGTTGGGGCTTCCTGACACTAGCAGGGTGTTGAAAAACGCGTTTAGCGGGCAGGCCGGTCAAAAAGTTCCAGATGCAAGGCCGCAGGCTCCGAGGGAACCGGAGCGTACTGAGGTGGTGCGTGAGGATTCCCGAGGGACCGAGAACGCCGCAGATGGACTTTTTCAACGGCCTGCTAGCGGGTGACGGCTTCCTGCCACCAGACCGGAGAGGCCCCGCGCACTTCCCCGGACCGGTAGAGCGCGTTGGCCGTCTCGAGCGCCTCCAGTCCCGGCCCGGTCTTCAAGACGTAAACATTCGGCCCGATCTCCAGCTTTTGTACGATTTCCAAACGATGCGAGTCCGCCCAGCTCTTGACGGCCGTCTGATCCCAGGCCGGGTTCAGGTAGACGATGACGCCGCCGGGCAGGGCCCGCTTCCGCCCCGAATCGATCGGCGAATCGTGCAGCACCGGAGAGTAGCGGCCGCCCGGATGGAGAATCTTCATCCGCTTGGCGGCCTCCTTCGAGTCGACGCCGCCGGGCAGTCTCCAGAGACGCACCCCCGCCTGTCGGCTCTCGAGCTCCTCCGCGTCGGGATAGGCCTTCTTGAAGGGACCGGCCGCGGACCGGTCGGGAACGAACTCGGCGGTCAGATCCGGACTTAACCAAACCTTTCTTTCGATATTCCCGTCGTACCACACGAAGGATTGCCGGAGCGGGGCGGAACCCCCTGCGGGCTTTTTGAGCTCCATCGCCGATACGGCATGAAGGTCGGACCCAAGGAGACCGAGAACCGTCACCAGGGAAAAAACAATGATCCTGATCTTCATCGCTCCCTCATCGCGTCTAACTTCCATAAAATTTCAGCATCCAGGATTTAAAGTGTCCTTTGTCTCCCCCTGCAAGATCCTTGACCGTCAAGGTCCAGTTCCCGTCCGCCGCCTCGCCCAGATGCCGCGCGCTGCCGAATACCCATCGGTTATACGAAGGCGTGCACTGAACAATGTTTTGTTGGCTGTCCAAACAGATGTGCCTCTCGGCCAGTATGCTCTGGGTGCCGGTGTCTACGTGAGTGAGCGTGGCCTGGAGATCGCCGAAATAGGTATGGTCGTTCGCGCTGAACGTGATTTCGACAAACTCGATGCTGTTGATGCCGCTCCCGTTGACCGTGATGGTGTTGCTGACACCCGTCGTGGTGCCCGGATTGCAGCTCTGCGTCGGACAATCCGGAATCGCGAGGTTGGGCGATGACAGCGCCGTCGCAAAGGTCACCTCCGGACCCACATTCGTCCAAGTCTGAGCGGCGGTGACGGCCGCCTGAGCGTCGACCACCCCGAACCCAAAGTTGTGGTTGATGTTGTACCCCGCGCCGTTCGTCGTCCAGTCGGAATCAGCGGGATCGTTTTTGCGCGCGGTCTGCGCCAGGATCAGCCGGACGTCCCTCCAACCCAGATTGGGATTGGCCTGAAGCATCAACGCAATCGTTCCGGAGACGAGCGGGGTGGCGGCGGAGGTTCCATTGAAACACTTGGTGTAATTGCCGTCCGGGTAATCCACGTTGCCGAATTCGATATTATTTCCGTTGTCATTGAATCCCGCGGACCCGCTCCGGTCGGTGGTGGTGATCGCATGCGTGTCGCAAAACTCGCCGCCGGGCGCGCTGACCCACAGATTGGCCCCGCGCTCCGAGTAAGACGATTTGACCCCTTGATCGTTGACGGCCCCCACCGCGATCACCCCGCGGGAATTGGCCTGCCCGTCGTAGTTGGAATTGTCCACGCAACCGACGGAGGGACATGCTCCCGTGTCCCCGTTGCCGGCCGCCCAGGTATAGATAGCGCCCAGCCCTCCGCGACCCGCGGCGAGCCCGGTTTCGACGGCGTTCCGCCACGTGGCGTTGGACGGGTAGAGGAAACCGGTATAGTCCGGCGCGCCCCAGCTGTTGCTGAAGATCGCGACCGACGAGATGTACCGTATCATGGCGTCGGCCTCATTTTGCGTCGTCAAATTCTGAAGGACATTGTAGCCGACCAGATAGGCATGGGGGGCCGCCCCGCGAACGCCGAGATCGTTCAGATCGCGCGCGGCCGCCAGACCGGCAACGGACGTGCCGTGCGAGTAATCGCCGGAATCCGGGTTCGCGTCCCGGTCGATGTAATCGTAACTGCATCCGTCTACGACGTTGTCTGCCAGATCTTCATGGGCAATCTCAAGACCGTCGTCCACGACGGCGATGCGCAGGCCGTCGCCCTTATAGTTGGCCCAGACCGGCTCCACATTGATATCTTCTCCCGGCGTACCGCCCGCCTGGCCGGTATTCTTTAGATGCCATTGATCGGCATAAAGAGGATCGCTTATCGAGTCCGGTCCCGGATTCGGCAACGTTCCGATGCAGGTTGAAGGCGGCGCGACAAAGGCCGCCACTCCCCCTCCGCTCCCCCCTCCTCCGCCACCGCCGCCGCAGGAGAGAAGAACGGTCAGCAAAAAGAAACTGGAGATTCGATGAAATCGAAATGGAATCCGGGAGGTCATATCCTTCTTCTCAGGGCGTCTCGGTCACCTGGGTCCGCCGCTCCTTCCCCCCGCCGCCGTAGACCATGAAGACCTTTTTCCCCTGCCGGACGTGGTAGACCGCCCAGGCGGGCGATTTTCCGTCGTAGGAGGCGTCGGGATCCTCGCCGGAGGCTTTAAGATGATCGGGATAGGTGATCCCCGCGTCGATCACCTCGGCCAGCAGGCATTCGGTCGCGAAGCCTTTTCCGGTCAAGGCGATCTTCATCAGGAGTTGATTGATCTTTTCCGGATCGTTCATTTCGATCGGTTCGGGCATTGATCCTCACAATGGGGAATTTTCAATTTCCATAGGAGCAGGAAGGGCTCCCGCCGAACCATGGCGGCGGTGATCACCGAACATCGGAACATGCTCACATGATCTTCTTCAGCTCGGCCTCGATCACGGAGACCCATTGCTCGATCGGCGCCCCGGCGTCCACGATGATCTCGTATTTCCCGTTCGGCAGCTTCCGGACCTTTCCCGGCGACTCCGGGCCGAGCGGGATCTCGATCCATTCGCGGTTGATCCCCAAACGGTCCGTCACCTCGAAGATGGCATTGATCTCCTTCATTCCGACGACTTTGAGCATTATTTTGTCCTTGCACATGTAGGGGCAACCCCCTGTGGTTGCCCATTCTCAGGGCAGGCACGGGGACCTGCCCCTACCTTCAATCATTAACCTGTTCGTAGGGGCGAGGCATGCCTCGCCCCTACCGTAACGACAACGCAGAGCCATCACGATATCATCCCCGGACGCGGGTTGTCAAAGAATGGGATGCGACTGGCCAATTTGGGATAATCGCGGGGACGGCCGGAACCGGCCGCCCCCGCAGGTCATTACAGGTTGGGCTGAGGCGTGGTCCGAAGGTAGGGCTTGACGACCTTGTACCCTTTCGGAAACTTGGCCGGGATCTCCTCGTCCTTGACGGACGTGGCGATGATGCAGTCCTGCCCCGGCTTCCAGTCGGCCGGCGTCGCAACGCTGAACTTCGCCGTCAGCTGCAACGATTCGACCACCCGGAAGATCTCGTCGAAGTTCCGTCCCGTCGCGGCCGGGTAGGTCAGGGTCAGCTTGAGTTTCTTGTCCGGCCCGATGATGAAGACCGATCGGACGGTCATGTTATCGATCGCGTTGGGATGGATCATGTCATACAGCACGGCGACTTTCCGCTCGGGATCGCCGATGATCGGATAGTCGACGACGCAGTGCTGGGTTTCCTCGATGTCCTTGATCCATTTCTCGTGGTCCACCACGTTGTCGACGCTCAGTGCGACGACCTTGACGCCCTTCTGGGCGAATTTGTTTTTCAGCTTGGCCACCGCCCCCAGTTCGGTGGTGCAGACCGGCGTAAAATCTTTCGGGTGGGAAAAGAAAATCACCCAGTTGTCCCCGATGAACTCATGAAACCGGATCGTTCCCTGCGTGGATTCCGCCGTGAAATCCGGAACGATATCTCCCAATCGTACTGCCATGGCGCCCTCCTTTGATTGTCATCCTCCGTGAATTCCGGGTTTTTGATACATCAAGAGTAGACTTTTATTTATAATCCCATTCCTTGTCCTGGTCAAGAACAAATTGACCGATGAAAGATTCCCAGGGATATCCCGAACCCTCATCCGTTTTTGGCCCGTTTGAAATTGTCGGGTTTGAGGTGGGGAAAGATCCAGATCACCGCCGCAATCGTCAGGACGATCCACATCCATTGGCCCCAGCCGTGGAAGAACCGGACGATGCCCTCCCCGATGAAAAATCCGAGCGACTCCACGACCGCGGCCCAGACCGTGCAGTTCAGGGCCTCATAAAAAAGGAAGCGGCCCAGGGAGAGGCGGGTCAGGCCGAAGGCGATCGCCCCGATGATGCGCGCCCCGTAAAGATACTGGAGGATTAGAATGGCCGTTCCGGGGTGGCGCCGGATCACCTGATCCGCCTGGTCCACCCGTTCCTGCAAGGGTTTGAATCGCGGGAACAGGTACCGGGTGCCGAACCGCCGCCCGACCCAGAACCAGAAGAGGTGGCCCGTCCAGGCCCCGAGTGCGGCGCTGGCCCATACGCTGACGGGATGGAGCAGCCCGCTTTCGGCCAGGATCCCCGCCCCCAACAGGACCCCCTCGCCCTCGAGGAAGGTCCCGATGAACACGGCGAGGAGGCCGTACTTCGGAAGCAGGTTCGTGAGGATCGGGGTCATCGTCGCGCCTCGACCCGCCCTATTTGGTTTCCTGACGGGCGTGCCCTTTCAGATAATCCGAGATCTCGTTCCTCTCCGTGTCGTTGATAGCCGGTTTTCCCATCACCTTCATGTTCCGCCGCATCCGCTCCACCACCGCGGGCCATTCCATGGCCGTGTGAAGACCCGGGTCCGGAAGGGCGTGGCACCTCACGCAGACTGTCTTGAAGCGTTCGGCGCCGGGTGATCCCGGGTCCGGAACGGAGGGACCGGAGAAGGTTCGCAGCGCGTGCTGCTGAAGGTATTGGAACAGCGCCTCCCGTTCCTCCGCGGTCGGCCGGCGGATTTTCATCATCCCGTGAGGGCGCGTATGTCCGGACATGTACCCGTCCATCCGGTTGACCACCTCGCGCCACTCCTCCGCGCTGTGGGTCGCCGGACTGGGAAGGTTGTGGCACTGCGCGCAGTAGCGGACCGTCAGGTCGGCCCCTTCGCTTTTGGGATCCGGGAGCTGCTCCGGAAGCAACTCGGGAAGTTGGGCCCCGCCGCCGCGCATCATTCCCCCCATGCCGCCCTTGTGCATCATGCCGCCCTGTGCCGCCGCGTCCGTTGCGATCATAGCCGCCAGAAACAATCCGAACAATAAGATGAAGCCTCTCATACCTGACCCACCCCTTTATAGACGCTCAACACTATCACTCCCTCCCGCGGGTTGTCAAAAGTCATCCCGTAATCGGGCGGGCTAGCCGAGTTGGGGTACCTGAACCAATTGTCGCCGTTTGGCGCTGAGGCCGGGCGGCGATTCGGCTTGCGTTTGGGGATACCCGGCTTGGCGAAGACCGCGGCCCGTCAGGGTCAATTTTCCGCAGAGCTCCTTCGGAAAATTGAGCGGACGAGCCTTAGCCGGGTCAAACGAAAGCCGCTGAAGCCGCGGGGCTCAGTGCCAAATGGCGCCCATGATTGATTTA
>DATKAN010000056.1 GCA_035498035.1 Nitrospiria bacterium | reverse complement strand
CCCCTAACTGAAAAACGGGGCTTTACAAAATATCCGCGATATTCCTATTTGAAGGTTAAAGATATCGAGGAGCTTATTGAACATCGATGGCATGGCAATATTCTTTATGTTGTCGACTATCCAGAGGTGACGGAACAAAACGACCGGGTTGTTTTGCGACAAGAATTGGAAAAAAAGGAAAGAGAATTAGCTCGCCTGTCAAACGCAGGAGATAGAATGTTAGCACTTGAATCGATTTCTGAACTTGCATTTGCCGCCGGTGATTTTGAGCGAGCAGGAAAATACGCGGATGAACTGCTTGAATGGGCAAAAGAGAATCCGAAACACGGTCTCGTTGGAGATGCACTAAATAAGGGAAATGTGATGCTTGGCCGAGTCGCTTTGCGAGCGGGCAATGTTGAAACAAGTAAGAACTATCTCATTGCAGCCGGTAAGGTGCCAAGTTCACCATCTCTCAGCACATTTGGACCGAATATGAGCCTTGCAAAGGACTTGTTGGAAAAAGGTGAAAAAGATGTGGTTCTGCAGTATTTGGACTTGGTTAGCTCCTTTTGGTCGATGGGCCGGAAAGATATAGCTAAGTGGAAGGAGGAAATAAAAGCAGGTCGCATTCCTGACTTTGGTGCTAACCTTGACTATTAATTAATAATGATCCTGATCAAAAGGGTAAGAGAGGTCTTTAAGCCATCTTAATTCCGGTGACACCGTATATTTCTTTTGATAGGCAAAGAGTAATAATTAAAGTCTTACCAGGGTCCGGGGGGACAACGACGGGGATTGATTCCGTAGGGGCACGGCACGCCGTGCCCCTGCAGAATCGCTACCCCACATCCGCCCTAAAATATTTCGCCTCTATATTGGTAAATCTACCCAACATATCACTCTAACTTCTCTTTCTTTAGAGTCTCCCGCCATTGTAAATCCGCCTCTCTGTCCATCGGCCCTAAATTCACAAGAGTACGATATTTTGCATCGAACTCTTTAACTTTTTCACGATCAGTTGCTACCCATACATTACCAATGATTTTATTTACCTTGGCCTTTAGATAGAACTCCGGATCCATAATGAAGTAGCTATTCTGAGGGAAACGGTTTTTATGTGTGAAATGCCCTTTAGGGTCCTTCACGACCGTTGACTCATCATCGATTGCGGTTACTCCTTCCTTCAAAATCTCAATTTCAATACGACCGTTTTCCTGTGTCCAAATCATATCCCAAGGACCAAGTTGGCGATCGATCGTTAGAGGTTCCCAGCCAATTGTTTTGAGATCATCGTACTGTTGCCGGTCCTTTCTTTCTATCTCCTCATGACTTTCTCTAGGTTTGGATCCTATCGATCCATATTTTTCAATAAGGTTTCGGTCCGTAGAATAAATAACTTCTCCACTGACCTCGATAGCCTCGACCACAATGTTCGGCTGGGCCTTTTCTCTACTTTGTGTGCTAATGACCACGTGCATCTCTGCAGGAATTCTCCCGAGGTATTCTCGATCTTTTTCTTCCCACTTGATGTATGGATTAAATACCAAGTTAGATTTGATGGTCACAGTTCCGTCTGTGCAGGTTAAGATCGCATCATACGTTCCTAAACGATCACCCTTTTTGAGGGGTTTCCACTGTAGGTCCGGGTAGAGCTCGCGGGTAAAATTGCAAAAGAAGTTTGGATCATTAAGATCAACAGCCTCTACAAAATTTATCCCATTTAAAGAAACCAAGATAAACAGCAAGATTATAATAACACCTTTATGTTTTCTCGTATTCCGAGCCTTGTTATGCAAGGTTATACACCTTCATGAAGCAGAATTCGGGGCAGGTTTTTACATTGGCGATCAAGAATGGTGGATTTACGCATTATGGCAAGGCCGTTGCGAATTCAACACCCGCATGTTTTTCGGTAGGGGCATATTGCAATACGCCCCTACGGAACATCCGTCCTGAAATATTTCGCCTCCGGATGATGGAAGACCAGGGGTGAGACGGAGGCTTCGGGGTCCGTCATGTCGCCGTCGGTGAGCTCCGGGGTCGTATCGATCAGCACCCGTGGCACTGGGAAAATTCTCAGACTCCAATCCATTTAAAAGTCAGGGGTTATTTTTCAATTTCGATTCCAGCTTTTCGAAAAATGGCTTATAGTGAGCCTCCTCGGATTCCGGCTGGTCGGCCTCGCGAAAGCGAAGGAGGATAGCGCCCCGGATGGCATAGAACCACCGAGCCCGGACTGCGGTCTGATGATCCCCGGTCCGAGTGACCGTGACGCTCCACTTGGAGCGGACGCCGGCCTCGGTTTCGGCGATCGGATGTCCCTCCGGGAGCACGTCGTCGGTCATGATGAGTCCCGACTGGGGATCGGCCTTGGCGATGGGGTAGCGGGCGTCCCGGAGCGTTTCCAGAACGGCGGAGAAGACGCGATCGAAGGGCTCGTTGAACGTGCGAGTTTGGATGCGATTCAATTCATCCGGGGGCAGCGGCCGAGGAGCGGTCTGGCACCCCACAAGCATTCCGGCAATGATCAGGAGCGCCAATACTCTCATCATGCCCCCACGAAACCTATGCCGTATCCGTCCTGAAATATTTCGCCTCCGGATGATGGAAGACCAGGGCCGAGACGGAGGCTTCGGGGTCCATCATGTCGCCCTCGGTCAACTGGACGCCGATCTTCGCGGCGACGTCGAGCAGCCTGAAGAGTTTATGCTGATCGGCGAGGTTCGGGCAGGCCGGATAGCCGAAGGAGACGCGCACGCCGCGGTATTTTTTGTGGAATAGATCCGGTAACGCGAGCGAGGGCGGATCGGGGAAGCCCCAGTCCGCTCGGATCTTCTTGTGCAGCCATTCCGAAAACCCCTCCGCCCCCTCGACCGCAACGGCCTGTAGCATGTGCGATCGCAGATAATCCCCGGCCTCCTTCCATTGCGTTGAGAGTTCCCGCACGCCGCGTCCGGTGGTGACGGCGAAAAACGCAACGCTGTCGATCTCTTTGGATTCGACGTCCCGGCAGTAATCCGACAGGCAAAGCCGCTCGCCGGAGGGCTGCCGAGGGAAAGTAAAAGTCTCGATGACTCGCGATAGATCGGACGGATCGTAGATTAATAGATCGTCCCCGCGCGACCGGCAAGGGAAAAACCGGTAGACGCCCTGCGCCGTCATATATTTTTTCCCGACGGCCTCTTTCTTAAACGCCTCCACCGTCTTGTAAAGCTTCTCGGCCGTCTCGTCCTTCTCGGCCAGAAGTTTTTCAAGGTTTCCCTTCAGTCCCAAATGTTTTCCGTACAGCATGACCGGGTTGATGTAGCCGAAGATATCCTCGACGGGACCCTTTTCGATCACATGCAGGTCGAAATCCGGCGGCGACGGCAAAGGAACATCCCTGCGCACGGCCGATCGCGCCAACGCCGGCGAAGCGACGGCGGCGGGCCGTTGAGCCCGGTCCTCCGCGACACGCACCATATGTTTTTGATCCTCCTTCACCCCTTGAAGAAAGGCCTCGCGCGACTCCTCGTTCAGCAAGCGGTTCGCAATATCGAGTCCGTTCATCGCGTCCTTGGCATAGATCACCGGGCCGGCATACTCCGCCGCGATTTTCGTGTCCGTGAATTTTTTCGTCAGCGCGGCGCCGCCGACCAGAATCGGCGCATCGATCCCCGCCGATTTTAAATCCTGTGCCGTCACGACCATCTGCTGCGCCGACTTGACCAGAAGGCCGGACAGACCGATCGCGTCCGGCCGCTCGCGTTGATAGGCCGCGATCAGCTCTTCCGGCGGGACCTTGATCCCGAGGTTGACGATCTTATAGCCGTTGTTGCCGAGGATGATCTCGACCAGATTCTTTCCGATGTCGTGGACGTCGCCCTTGACCGTGGCCAGTATGATCTTGCCCCGGGACGCCGTGTCGGCCTTTTCCATGAACTGCTCGAGATGACGCACCGCGGCCTTCATCGCCTCGGCCGACTGAAGCACTTCGGCCACGATTAACTCGTTATTGTTGAACAGACGGCCGACCTCGTCCATCCCGGCCATCAGCGGGCCGTTGATGATCTCAAGAGGGCTGCGGGCTTTTCGTGCCTCGTCGAGGTCTTCGATCAGACCATCCTTCGAGCCTTCGATGATGTATCGGGCCAGGCGCTCGTCCAGCGAAAGGGAGGTCTTGGGCTTTTTCGCGGCCGGTTTCTTGGCCCGGAAATATTCGGCGAAGGCCGCCACGGGATCGCTTCCCCGCCAGTAAATCAAATCTTCCGCGAGCCGCCGTTCTTCCTCCGGGATCGACGGATAGCGTTCGAGCTTCTCGGAATTCACGATCGCGTAGTCCAGCCCGGCCTTGACGCAGTGATACAGGAAGACGGCGTTCAAGACCTCGCGCCCGGCGGGCGGGAGACCGAAGGAGACGTTGCTGATCCCAAGGATCGTCTTGACCCCCGGAAGCGCCTCCTTGATCAAACGGATGCCCTCGATCGTTTCCGGGGCCGAGCCGATGTAGTTGGCGTCGCCTGTTCCGACCGGAAAGACCAGCGCGTCAAAGATGATGTCCCGGCCCGGCAGGCCGTACTTGTTCACGAGAAGATCGTGCGACCGCTTCGCGATCGCCACCTTGCGCGCGCGGGTGACCGCCATGCCCTGGACTTTGTCCTCGTCGATGCAGCCGACGACCACCGCGCCGCCGTACTTCTTGATCAGAGGCACGATCTTCTCGAAGCGCTCCTCACCGTCCTCCAGGTTGATCGAGTTGATGACGCATTTCCCCTGGCAATGCTTGAGCGCGGCCTCGGTCACGGCGGCGTCGGTCGAGTCGATCATGATCGGGGCCTTGACCTTCTTGTTGACGATCTGGATGAAGCGGTCCATGTCCGAAAGCTCGTTCCGGTCCGGGTTGGCCATGCAGACGTCCAAGACCTGCGCCCCGGTCTTGACCTGCGCGCGTCCGATCTCGGCCGCCTCCTCGATCTTCTCGTTGACGATCAGGTCCTTGAACTTGCGGCTGCCGATCACGTTCGTCCGCTCGCCGACGACGATCGGACGGTTGTCCTCCTCGATCGGCAAATAATCGATTCCCGATACCGCGGGCCGGATCGTCCTCTGCGGAACGCGCGGCTTCTTGCCCTTGACCATCCCGGCGATCGCGCGGATATGGGCCGGGGTCGTGCCGCAGCAACCGCCGACCAGGTTCAGCCAGCCCTCCTCCGCGAAACGGGAAAGCTTCGATGAGAGCGACTCGGGCGTTTCGGAATATTTTCCCTCTTCGTCCGGCAGTCCCGCGTTCGGATAGACGCTGACATAACAGGTGGCCAGCGCCGCGAGCGAGCGGATATGGTCCGTCATGAATTCCGGTCCGGTGGCGCAGTTGAGGCCGATCGAATAGATCGGCAGATGCTCGAGGGATGTATAGAGCGCTTCCACGGCCTGGCCGGCCAGCATCGTACCGGTCCGCTCGATGGTGGCCGAGATCATGAGGGGAATTTCGCGTCCGGATTCCTTTAAGGCTTTCAAGACCCCGATCGCGGCGGCCTTGAGGTTCAAGGTGTCCTGCGCCGTCTCGAGCAAAAGCAGGTCCGCGCCGCCCTCGATTAGACCTTTTGCCTGAAGATAGAACGCGTCGGTCAGCTGGTCGAACGTGACGCCGCCGGTCACGAGCAGCGTCTTGGTCGTCGGCCCCATCGCGCCGGCCACGAGCCGTGGACGGTCGGGGGTCGAGAAGCGATCCGCGGCCACGCGGGCCAGGCGGGCCCCGGCGCGGTTGATCTCGAGCACTTTGTCCTGTAGTCCGTATTCGGCCAGCACGATCGACGTCCCGCCGAAGGTGTTCGTCTCGACGACGTCCGCGCCCGCCGCGAGGTAGGCCTCGTGTATCGACTGGATCACGTCGGGGCGGGTGAGGTTCAGATTCTCGTTGCAGCCTTCGAGAAGCGGCCCGCCGAAATCCTTGGCCGCGAGATTCCGGTTCTGGATCTGCGTCCCCATCGCGCCGTCGATCACCAGGATGCGCTGGGAGGGAATCTGTTTGAGTCTGGAGATGTCCATGATTTTTCCATTTTATCAGAGTCGGTTGGTTTTTATCTATTCATTTTATCGGTATTCGGGATGATGAGCGGCCCTCGGGCCTCGGCGAAGGCGTAGCTCGGTCCCGGGCGAGCCGCTTTGACAATCCGCGTTCGGGGGTGATAAGGTTGGGCCGAAAAAAGGGGGGGATCGCGTATGAGAAGGGTCATCTTATTGTCCGGAGGGTTTCTGCTGGCCATGATCGCGACGGACGCGTCGGCGCAGGGCGGCATGATGCACAAGGACGGCATGGGGGGCATGATGCGGGGC
>DATKAN010000055.1 GCA_035498035.1 Nitrospiria bacterium | reverse complement strand
GGTTGATGCTGATGATCGCCGGCAGGAGCTGAGGGGTCAAGCCCACCGCGAGGGCTAACGAAAAGAGGAAAGAGTCCAATACCGGCCGGTCCAGATAGACGTTGATTGCGAGGATTGCGATCACCAGCACCAGGGTCACTTCCATCAAGAGGTAGCCGAACCGTCGGACGCCCCGTTCGAATTCAGTCTCCGGTGGTCGGAGTTTCAGCCGTTCGGCTACCCGGCCGAATTCGGTTTTTGCGCCCGTGCGGACCACCACGGCCTTTGCGGTGCCGCTGATCACATGAGTGCCCATCCAAAGCGTGTTGGTTCGCCAGGCCAGCGGCGTTTCCGACGGCAAGACCCCGGCCGTTTTTTCGACGGGATAGGTTTCGCCGGTCAAGGCCGCTTCATCGATGAAAAGATCCTTGGAGATCAAAATCCGGCAGTCGCCGGGCACGCTGTCTCCGGCATTCAGCAGGACAATCTCTCCCGGCACGATCTCTTCAACCGGAATTTCGATCATACTTCCTTCCCTAAGGACTTCGGCCTTGATCTGGATGATCGCCAGCAGCTTCTCGACGGCGCCGGCCGCACCTCGTTCCTGCCAGAAACCGAGCAGGCCGCTGACGGCGACAATCGTCAGGATGATGAGGGCATCCACGGGATTGCGGAGAAAGAAGGACAGGCCCGCGGCCAGGAGAAGGATCAGGATGATCGGCGTTTTGAATTGCGCGAGCAGAAGGGTGAACGCGTCCGAGCGTTTTTTGGATTTCAGAAGGTTGGGGCCGAAGCGCTCGATCCGGGCCCGTGCCTCTCCGGTGGTCAACCCCTGCGGGGAAGCTCGCAGCTGTTCAAAAAGTTCCTCGGGCGGTATACTCCAAAATGTCTTGATCGGGCCGGGCCGTTCGGTGATGGAGGCCGGCGCCGCCCCCTCCAAAGGCAAAGGTTTCGGGGCCTCTCCCTCTTGCTTGCCTGGGGCGTTGGGTGTAAATTTCTTCATCAGGAAAGGGTGTTCCCTCCTCCGCACGGGGAAAAGAGAGTCGTCGACTATCGGTTTGGAGAACGGACCTGTGCGACGTCCCCTTTGACGGATGCGCCAGCCGATAACGCGAATGCCACGCCGTCCTGCGGCGTCAGCCCCAACTTGACGATCCGGGACCGGCTGACCACATGAATGGCGCCCAGATAGAGATGATTGCTCGGAATGAACACGGATGCCAGGTCGTGGCGCGTACCGTCCCCCTTGACCAGTGTAAACTCCCCCGTCAGAAAGCCGCCGTTGTACCCTTCACCGGAGGAATGTTCGACCAGGACGAATTCCTTGAAACCGGTCGGATTGCTCGGGTTCAGGCTCTCGACAATCCGCTTAATGTTCCGATAGATGCCCTTGAATATCGGCAGCCGCTCAAGAAGCCCCTCAATCCAGCCTAGAAACAGGGCGCCATAAACGTTTGATAGAATGACGCCGGCGGAAAAGATGATCACCAGCGTTATGAGCACCCCCAGGCCGCGGATCTCGCCATGGAAAAATGTGGCGATTAAGGGTTGGAATAAAGAGTCCATCGTCTTGAAGAGCCAGACCAACAACGTAACCGTCAAATAAAGGGGAAGAAGCGCGACGAGACCGGTAAGGAGTATATTTCGAAGGCGTTTCATCATGGCAAATCTCCTTTATTTTATAAGCCGCGTACCATTATACTTCCCGAGGCAGGGTCTTGTCGAATACCCCCTGGTTGGGTGTCGCTTAAATATCGTCCCACTCTCGGCCAAGAGGCTCCCATCGCCTTCAGGGGCGGCGTTGTGGTAAGATGGGAATGCGGGGGTCGTTATGGGAATTGCCGGTGAGAGACTAAACACGGTTGTGCCGACCCGGTACTGGCACAAGCTCGAAGATGGACGCGTCCAGTGCGATCTGTGTCCCCGCTTTTGCAGGCTCCACGAAGGCCAGCAGGGACTCTGCTTTGTACGGGCCCGGCAGAACGACCAGATCGTATTGACGACCTACGGGCGATCGAGTGGGTTCTGTGTCGATCCAATCGAAAAAAAACCGTTGAACCATTTTCTTCCCGGAACGCCCGTGCTTTCCTTCGGGACGGCCGGATGCAACCTGTCCTGCCGGTTTTGCCAGAACTGGGACATCAGCAAGTCCCGTGAGGTCGATACCCTGGCCGATGCGGCCTCTCCCGAAAAGATCGCTCGTGTCGCCCGGGAGCTGGGCTGCCGCAGCGTCGCCTTTACCTATAATGATCCCGTCATCTTCCATGAATATGCGATCGACGTGGCCCAGGCCTGTCACGGGCTGGGGATCAAGACGGTGGCCGTAACGGCAGGCTATGTTTGTGAGAAGCCGCGCGAGGAATTTTACCGATATATGGACGCGGCCAATGTCGACCTCAAGGCCTTCACGGAACGGTTCTATCAGCAGATAACGGCCGGGCATCTTCAGCCCGTCCTGGACACCCTGATCTATCTCAAGCACCGGACGAACGTCTGGTTGGAGATCACCACGCTCCTCATCCCGGGCGAAAACGATTCGGACCAGGAGATCGAAGCCCTTGCCAAGTGGGTGGTGGAAAACTTGGGGCCGGATGTGCCGATTCATTTTAGCGCGTTTCACCCGGACTATAAGATGCTGGACCGGCCGCCCACCCCGCCCGGGACCCTGACGCGGGCGCGGAGGATCGCCATGGATAGCGGGATCCGCTACGCCTATATCGGCAACGTTCATGATCCCGGGGGCGACAGCACCTACTGCCACGGCTGCGGCAAGAAACTGATCGGCCGCGACTGGTACCTCCTGTCCGACTGGAATTTGGCCGACGACGGCCATTGCCGTTCCTGCGGCACGGCCTGTGCCGGGCGATTTGAAGGTCCCCCGGGCCACTGGGGCCGACGCTACCTTCCGGTGCGATTGAAGGATTTTGATTGAAGGATTCTCCCGCCTCCGGTTTCTGAAAGATGAACAGAATGGGCGAGATTCACATTCAGGTGATGAGCGGTCCGACGGTGCCGGAGACGGAGGTCGAGATCGTCGAGCGAAAGGGCCTCGGGCATCCGGACACGATCTGCGATGCCGTGATGGAGCAAGTGGCCGTGGCCTTGGCGCGGGCGTATCGGGATAAGTTCGGCGCCATTCTGCATTTCAATTGCGACAAGGGGCTTCTGGTCGCCGGCCGAGTCAAGCGGCGGTTCGGCGGCGGAATGGTTCTGGAGCCGATGCGTCTGATCATCGGGGACCGGGCGAGCGTCGCTTTGGGAAGAAAACGGCTGGACGTGGCCGGGGTCTCCATCGAAACCGCGAAGGCCTGGTTTCGGAAAAACCTTCCCCGAGTAAATCCAAAAACACACCTGCGGTATCAGGTTGAGCTCCGGCCGGGCTCGGAAGAGCTCGCCTCCCTTTTTTCGGAAAAAAAGAAAGTGCGGGGCGCCAATGACACCTCGGCCGCCGTCGGATATGCTCCGTTGACCGAAACCGAACGGACGGTCCTTGAGGCCGAGCGCTACCTCAACACCCCGGGTTTTAAAGCCCGATTTCCGGAAACCGGCCAGGATGTTAAAGTAATGGGCGTCCGCACCGGTCGGCGTCTCTCGTTGACGGTGGCGATGCCCCTGATCGACCAACACGTCGAGAGCGAAGTGGGCTATTTCCGGCGAAAGCAGGCCGTGCATGAAGATTTACTGGGCCACCTTCAGAAACAAACGGAAAACCTTGAGGAGATCTCGCTCCGCCTGAATAGCCTTGATCGCCGCGGGAAGGGAATGGACGGGATCTATCTTTCGGTCATCGGCACTTCGGCCGAGGATGCGGACTCGGGTGAGGTGGGGCGAGGAAATCAGGTCAACGGCCTCATCGCCCTTAATCGACCGCGGGGTTCGGAGGCGGCCGCGGGGAAAAACCCCGTCAGCCATGTGGGAAAAATTTATAATGTGCTGGCCCATGTGTTGGCCAAAAGGATATACGGGCAGATTTCCGGTTTACGAAGCGTGGAGGTCTGGCTATGCAGCCGCATCGGCGAACCGGTAGACCGGCCCCAGATCGTCTCGGTCCAAATCCATGTGAAACCCGGGGTCCGGGGGGCGGATCTGGCCGATCCCATCCGGGCCATGGTTGAGAAAGAATTGACGCGGATTACGGATTTCTGCGAGGAATTGGCGGAGGGGCGCTATCCGGTTTGCTGACTTGGTCGCTTGTAACAGCCTTAAATTTATGAGATAATTCTGTCACGATGAAATCTGATGACCTGCGCAAAGGGTTTTTGGAATATTTTGGCGGACGGGGGCATACCCTTGTTCCGAGTTCTCCCTTAATTCCGCAAAAGGACCCGACCTTGCTTTTTACGAACGCCGGCATGGTCCAATTCAAAGAGGTTTTTCTCGGAAAGGAAAGTCGGGGCTACAAACGGGCCGTTTCGGTTCAGAAATGCATGCGTGCCGGCGGGAAGCATAACGATCTCGATAACGTGGGGATGACCGGACGGCACCACACCTTTTTTGAAATGCTCGGCAATTTTTCTTTCGGCGATTACTTTAAGTCCGATGCGATTGCGTTTGCCTGGGAGCTTTTGACAAGACACTGGGGTCTTCCGAAGGACCGGCTCTGGATCACGGTCTTCCGGGAAGACGACGAGGCCGAGGGACTCTGGAAGCAGATCGGGGTGCCGGCCGACCGGATCAAGCGCATGGGCGAGAAGGACAACTTTTGGGCGATGGGTGACACCGGCCCCTGCGGTCCGTGTTCCGAGATTCTGATCGATCAGGGGGAGGCGGCCGCGGGCGCTCCGCACGACTGCCAGGGCGTTGGCTGCGAATGCGACCGCTATCTTGAGATCTGGAATCTCGTCTTCATGCAATTCATACGGGACGTCGAGGGTCGGCTCACTCCCCTTCCCAAGCCCAGCATCGACACCGGGATGGGCCTTGAGCGGATCGCGGCCGTGACCCAGGGAGTGCTCTCGAATTACGATACGGACCTTTTCCATTCCATACTGAAAACCGTTACCGAGATGACCGGGCAGGATCTGGCGGCGGTGCGCAAGGGAATGCCCGGACGGGTGGTCGCGGACCATATCCGCGCCATCACGTTTCTGATCAGTGACGGGGTGCTTCCATCCAATGAAGGCCGCGGATACCTTCTGAGGCGGGTGATCCGGCGCGCGGCGCGATACGGGAAAGAGCTCGGACTGAACGAACCGTTTCTCTACAAACTTTCCGGGACGGTGGTGGATACGATGGTCGCGACCTACCCCGAACTGGCCCGCATTCGGACGGTCGTGGCCCAAGTGACGCAGGGAGAGGAAGAGCGTTTCGTCCAGACCTTGAATCAAGGCATGGGCCTCCTCAAAGAGGTGATGGCCAAGGTGAAGGCGGCGGGCCAGGTGCTCATCCCGGGCAGTGAGGCCTTTCGACTCTACGACACCTATGGCTTCCCCCTGGACATTGCGATGGATATGGCGCGTGACGTCGGTCTTCGGATTGATGAGGCCGGCTATCATGCGGCGATGGAAGATCAACGGGACCGGGCAAGGAAATCCTGGGTGGTGAAGGAGGTGGCCCCTTATTATAGCGAGGCTTCCTCCAAGCTGGGGCTCACCGAATTTGTGGGCTATGACAGCCTGGAAGTTGAGATACGGCTGATCGGAATTTTAAAGGGCGGACGTCCGCTGAATAAAGCCACCGCCGGTGAAACGGTCGAGTTGGTATTCGACCGGACCCCGTTTTACGGCGAATCGGGCGGCCAGGCCGGCGATCAGGGGCTGCTGGAGCATCCCAGCGCGCTGGCCGAGATTCATGCCACGATCAAACCGGTTCCGGGATTTTTTGTCCATCAAGGGAAGGTTACTCAGGGGGAAATCGTGGAGGGGGAGACCTACCGGGCGGTCGTGAACCCGGCGGCGCGGTGGGGAGCGGCGAGAAACCACACCGCAACGCACATCCTTCATTCGACGCTGCGGGAAATTCTGGGCGAGCATGTCAAGCAGGCCGGTTCGTTGGTGACCCCCGATCGTCTTCGATTTGATTTCGGGCATTTCAAGCCGTTGACCGCGCTGGAAATCGCACGGATCGAAGCCGTCGTGAACGAACGCGTTCGCGAGGACGATCCGGTCGAAACGCAGGTGATGGATTTTCAAGAAGCGGTTCGGGCCGGCGCCCTGGCCTTCTTCGATGACAAATACGGAGACCGCGTCCGCGTGGTGCGTATCTCCGACTTCAGCAAAGAACTCTGCGGCGGAACGCATTGCCATGAAACCGGCCAGGTCGGGTTGTTCAAGCTCGTGCAGGAAGGCAGCATCGCGGCCGGCGTTCGACGGATCGAGGCCTTGACGGGAGAGATGGCGTATCTGTATGTGCGCAAGCAGGAGGAAGACATCCGGGAAGTGGCCGCGCTGTTGAAGGTCCAACCGGCCGAGGTAGTCGAAAAAACCAGGCGGCTATTGGCCCAGTTGCGCGAGCGCGAAAAGGAGATGGATCGCCTTAAAGGTCGGGCGGCCGGGACTCAGGCGGAGGATGTTGCATCCGAGACCCGGACGGTAGGCGGGGTCGCGGTGCTCGCCAAGCGCCTTCAGGACGGACTGGAGCCGAAGGATCTTCGCGCTTTCATGGATTCGCTTCGGAACCGCTTGAAAACGAATTATATCGCCGTGGTGGCTTCGGCATCAGTCGATCGAAGCAATGCCTTTCTGATCGCGGCCGTTTCCCCGGACCTGACGGGCCGGTTTAACGCGGGCGAAATCGCGAAAGAAATCGCCGGGATCGTGGGAGGATCGGGTGGCGGACGTCCCGACATGGCCCAGGCCGGCGGGAAAAACGTCTCGAAACTTCCGGAGGCGCTGGCCCGCGTCTACGGGATCGTGGAAAAAACGCGGCCGTAGGCGGTATAATATAACCACGGGTGACGGGAGGAAATGAACATGGTCAAACTAATGAAAAAAATGGTCCTGGCGGGCTTGGGGGTCGAGGCGAAGGCCCGAGAGACTTGGGAGGAGTTGCTTCGGCGTGGAGAAGAAAATCAAAATAACTATGCCAAAAAAGTGAAGGGACGAGTCGCGGATTTGGAAAAGGACTTAAAAGATTTGGAAAAAAAGGAACGCGACCTGGTCGATCGGGTAATGGCCAAGCTCCCCATCGCCACCAAGGCGGACATGGATCGTCTGGAAAAGAAGATCCAGGAACTGTCGGCCAAATTAAAAAACGTGTAAGATGCCGGCCTCCGGGGAACGCATCTTGGCCCTTGATCTGGGCAAAAGCCGGATCGGCTTGGCCATCAGTGACGAGTTGGGCTGGACCGCCCACGGTCTTCCCACGATGGAGCGGGTGGGCCCCAAGAAAGACATCGCAAGGCTTCGAGACATTGTGGCCCAGTATCAGGTCCGGAAACTGGTGGTGGGCCTTCCCCGAAACATGAACGGCAGTCTTGGGCCCCAAGCGAACCTTGTCCTGGAATTTATCGAACAGCTCAAAAATAAGCTGGGGCTGAAAGTCATCCCTTGGGATGAACGGCTCACCACACAGGCAGCCGAGCGGGTCCTCATCGAGGCAGATATGAGTCGCTCTAAACGCCGGAAGACGGTGGATCGAGTTGCAGCCGTGCTGATCCTGCAAGGTTATCTGGACAGCCGTCGCGCTCCGCTTCAAACGGCCAGCCTACCCGAGGGGTGATGGCAGCGGCGTTACAAAAACGGATCGGCCGCATGGCCATCCCGTTTCTACTCGTCGGGACGATCCTCCTGTTTGTGATCGTGCAGGAGGCGACCTTTCTCTACATTCCACCCGATGGGGAGCGGGTCCAAAAAGTGCTGGAGATTCCGGAGGGGTCGACGCTCCGGGACACCGCCCGGCTGCTCTATCAGAACGGGCTGATCACCAGCATTGGTTCGTTTGTGGTGGTGGGCAAGTTCTTGGCGGTCGAGCGGCATATCATCCCGGGCGAATACGCTTTTCACACACAGATGCTCCCGCTGGAAATCATCGGGCTGATCAAGAGCGGCCGGGTGGTCCAGTACGAAGTCACGATCCCGGAGGGTTCAACCCTGGCCCAAATCGGACGGCTGGTCGAAGAAAAACATCTGGCCCGGTATGAAGATTTCATCCAGCGGGCGAATGATCCGGCCTTTATTCAATCCCTGGGCTTCACCGTCGATTCTCTGGAAGGCTATCTCTTTCCGGAAAGTTACTATTTCTCCAAGCGCGTCGGGGCCGAAGGAATCCTGCGGACCATGGTCAGGCAATTCGAGACGGCCTACACGCCTGAGATGGAGAGACGGGCCCAGGAAATCGGAATGACGAGACAGGAGGTCGTGACCTTGGCCTCGATCATCGAGAAAGAAACCTCGGTGGAAATTGAACGGCCGATGGTCTCGGCCGTTTTTCACAATCGGATCCGAAAAAACATTCCCCTGCAGAGCGATCCCACCGTAATTTACAGCCTCCCGCATTTCACAGGGAACCTGACCCGGAAGAATTTGAGAATTCACTCCCCCTACAATACCTATTGGATCAGGGGTCTTCCCCCGGGACCGATCGCCAATCCCGGCAAGGAGGCGCTTTGGGCGGCGCTGTATCCGGCGGCGGTGGAATACCTCTATTTTGTCTCCAAGAACGACGGCACCCATTACTTCTCAAAGACGCTGGCCGAGCACAACCGGGCCGTGCAAAGGTACCAAAAACGTCGGCTGGCAAAAACCACCTAAGGGTTCGGATGTTTTCTCACGCGGGTGAGCTGGCCGGATTGATCGATCACACGCGTCTGGCTCCGGACACGATGCCCGAGGACATCCGCAGGGCATGCCGGGAGGCGCGGCGATACGGTTTTGCGTCGGTTTGCATTCCGCCCTGTTATGTCGAGGAGGCCGTTCGCGAACTCGACGGATCGAAGGTGGCCGTTGGCACGGTCATCGGCTTTCCGCTGGGGTATCAATCATTATCGGTGAAGATTTTTGAGACGATGGAGGCCGTCAAGCAAGGGGCGATTGAACTGGATCTGGTTATTCATCTGGGGGCCGTTAAAATAGGAGATGCCCGCGGCGTCCGGACCGAGGTGGGCCGCATCCGGGATGCGGCCTCCGGGGCACGGCTCAAGGTGATTCTCGAAACCGGGTATCTCAGCCGCAAAGAAATGATCTCGGCCTGCCTCTGGAGCCGGGAGGCCGGTGCAGTTTGGGTCAAGACCTCGACCGGGTTCGGCCCCAAGGGAGCCACGACCGCGGATGTCCGACGCCTCAAGAAGGCGATCGGGGAGGACGGATTTGTAAAAGCCGCCGGGGGCATCCGGGACCTCAAGTCGCTGGAGGACATGGTTCGGGCTGGGGCCTCGCGAATCGGGACCAGTCGCGGCGTGGAGATTCTGAAAGAGTACTTGCGCGGGTCGAGTCGATCATGACACCCCAAAAAGTATCCAAGGAAGCCTTGTCGGCCTCGGACCGACAGGTGCTGGACTCTCTGATGGTCCAGCTGCGGGGGCTGTACGCCGAACGGCTTAAGCAAGTGATCCTCTACGGACATAAGAGCCATGGGGAGCGCGGCTCGGATCTGGACATCTTGGTCGTGATCGAGGGGATCACGGACCGCTTTGTCGAGATGAGCCGTATCCATCGGATCACCGGGCCGATCACGGTGGATCATGACATCCTGGTCACGGCCATTCCGGTTGACGCGGCCTATCTCCAACAGCAGCGTGGGACCGCGTTCTTCGCGGCGATTCTTCAGGACGGGATAACGTTGTGAATTCGGGGAAGGCCTCCGTGAGCATCGAGACCAAGCTGAAGGAAAGCGGGATCGTTCTTCCGACGGCACCCAAACCGGTTGCGAATTATGTTCCGGCCGCCCGGGTGGGGGAGTTGCTTTTTACGAGCGGCGTATTGCCGATGAAAGAGGGCCGGCTGGCCTACGAAGGAAAACTGGGAAAAGATCTGACGCCGGAACAGGGGCAGGAAGCGGCCCGGTTGGCCTTGCTCAATGCCCTGGCCGTCGTGAAACAGGAAGCGGGAAGCCTTGAGCGCGTCGTCCGGATCGTCCGGCTTACCGGACACGTGGCCTCGGCGCCGGGGTTCGTGCTGCAATCCACGGTACTGAACGGCGCTTCGGATTTACTCGTCGCAATCTTCGGCGAGGCCGGCCGTCACACAAGGGCGGCGCTGGGCGCCGCCGAGCTGCCGTTGAACAGCCCGATTGAGCTTGAGCTCATTGTGCAGGTTCGTCCGTAGTGGCGGTTCATCATTCTGCCTTAAGGCTCCGGAGGAGTGTTGATGCGGATGTTCGCTGCCGCGCGAAGCCGGTTGAGATGGTCCTTTAATTTCGAATCCGTCTTTTCTGCGATCAAAAGATCCTGAATCGCCTTCCGGGCGTCCTCCGGCTTCTCGTTTTTGTACTCTTCCCTGTGTTCCTGGAGATAGTCGTCGATCTCCTCGGGATTGATGAACACGAATGACTGGATCCGTTGTTCGATCAGTTTATCGACGGTCAGCTTTTGTTTGAGTTGCTGTTCGATCTCGGCGTCGGTCATGGACAAACGGGCCTTGACCAGATTGAATGTTTCCGGGCTTCCGAACCGGAGCTGAAGCTTCTTGTAGGCGCGGGCGACCTCCTCGTCCGAGGGCGGTGGGATCTCGAGTTTTTTGGCCTCGGCCAAGAGCAGTTTCTGATCGATGAGGTCATTTAATACGGCGGAGTCGTCCACGCCTTGCCTTTCCACGAACACCTCCCGGTACTTTTGAACGTCGCTGAGCGCGATCACCTCGTTGTTCAATACCGCCATGATCCGATCGGCCAGGAGGGCTGGAACCGATGAAGGGCAAGCCAGGACGATACAAAAAATTCCGGCCAGAATCCGAGTGTCGAGGCGCATACTTTGTAGACGGTAGCATAAAATTGGCGCGCGATCAAATCGGAAGGGTCGGCGGGTTGTCGCAATTGACAAAAGGGTCCCGACCAACGATAATACGCCCTGCTCAACCGGATCTTCAACAATGGAAGGAACAGCCATGGCCTATTCCAAAGAGAAAGACAAGCTGATCGAAGTGGTCGGTACCGTGGAAGGTCCGCGGTCGAACATCGAGGTTTCGATTTTTTCGTACGACGGCGCATCGCCGAAAATTGCGGTCACCCGTTTTTCGGAAAGAGAGGACGGGAGCCGCGGTTTTCAAAACCTCGGCCGTTTGACCCGCGAAGAAGCCGAGGGACTCCTGCCCCTGCTGAAGACTGCGATCGGCAAGCTGTAGCCGTGTTCAAGACCCGGAGGGAAAGGGCGGAGCTTTATCTATTTGCGACCACCTTCATCTGGGGCGGTACCTTTGTCGCGGTCAAGCTGGGGCTGGGAGATCTGTCGCCGGTACTCTTTGTGACGCTTCGTTTCTCGCTGGCCGCGCTGGTCCTCCTCTCCCTGAGCTTCAACCGCCTCCTAGCGATCGACCGGGCCCTGCTCTGGAAGGGAAGTTTCCTCGGAGCTCTCCTGTTTCTCGGGTTCGTTCTTCAAACCGTTGGGTTGACGGATACCACGGCTTCAAAGTCGGCCTTTATCACCGGCTTGATGGTGATCTTCACGCCCTTCTTTCAAATCGCGATCGAGAAACGGGCCCCGAAGTTCGCGAATTTCGCCGGTGTCGCGATCGTGACGGCCGGTCTTTGGTTCCTGACCTCGCCGTCCGAGGGGGGGCCTTCCGGCACCGGCTTTACTCGGGGGGACGGACTCACGTTGCTGTGCGCCGCGGTCTTCGGTTTGTACATTGTCATGCTCGACCTGTTTTCAAAGGATGCGGAGGCCCTGCCGCTGACGTTCCTCCAGATGCTCACTCCGGCGGTGCTGGGGTGGATCATCCTTCCCTTGATCGAGACGCCGGTCTGGAATCCCACCCCGAACGCGATCGCCGTCCTTCTCTTTTGCTCGCTGCTGGGAAACGTCCTGAGCAACTATGTCCAGACCCTTTATCAACGGGATACGACGCCGACACGGGCGGTGATCATCTTTACTATCGAGCCGTTATGGGCCTCGATCCTGGGTTATTGGATGCTTCAAGAGGTGATCGGATACGGAGGGGTGGCGGGCGGGGCCATGATCATCGCGGGAATTTTGGTTTCGGAGCTTTCGGATTCCGCGTCTTCTCCGCCAGCCTCAAAATAATTTCCCATTCCTTCTTTGCGACCGGTTGAACGGAAAGGCGGCCGTTCCGGAATAGGAGCATGTTTTTAAGCCCCGGCGTTTTTCGAAGCGTCTGAAGCGGGATGACGGAGGGAAAGGCCTTCACGAACTTCACGTCCACACGGTACCATGTCGGATGATCCGGGCGGCTTCTGGGATCGTAATGGGCATCGTTGGGGTCAAAGGCCGTGTCATCCGGGTAGCCTTCCTTCACCACCTCTGCAAGCCCTGAAATCCCACTTGGGCTCGTGTTGCTGTGGTAAAAAAGAACGCCGTCTCCCACTTTTATGCTGTCTCTAAGGTAATTTCGTGCCTGGAAATTCCTTACGCCGTCCCAGCCGGTCACACGACAGTCTTTGAGGTCCTGGATCGAGAAGACCTCCGGTTCGGACTTCAGCAACCAGTAGGAGGGATTCCCGGCCATTTACTCCGGCGTGATTTTGGCGTTTTCGAGGATCGCCTTGTAGACGTAGCCGGCGCCGAAATCCTTGTCGGTATCCAAGGTTCCGGAAACGAGAATGTGGTCGCCGACGCTCACAGTCTGCTGGGAGGTAACGGCCAGATCGTTCGTGCCTTCCTTCCCGCTCCCGTCCTGGATATGGAGGAAGTTCTTCCCCATAATGCCGGGGGTGAACTTGACCACCTTGCCGCGGACCTGGACCTGTTTTCCCTTCAAGCTTTGGCGTTCGGTATATATCTGTTCCACGGTCTTAGTCCCGTTCGAACCGGCTTGTGTTTGATGGACCGGAGGTTTTGGTGATTCGGCTTTATCTGCGGAAGCGCTTTTTCCAACCACCTTGACCGATGAAGTAAAAAGGATCGAGTCGAAAGTGCGTTTGAGCGTCGGACTGAAGAAATCTTTCATCTCCGAGCCGGGCGCGACATCCACCTGATCGCCGACCGCCAGTTCCAATTGCGGGGCGGCCGCCCAGTACCGGCCGCTTTTTGTCTCGACTTCAAGATAGGTATATGACCCCGCGTTCATGGTGGTGACCACGACGCCGGTTCTTTCGATGGCGAACCCCGCTCCCGGCCCGAGCACCAGGACCGCGCATAGGGCCGCCAAGGAGATCAAGATCGATTTCATGGAGTCCTCCGTCGGGATGATTGGGGGGCGACTTACATCCCCATGATATGATAGCCGGCGTCGACATAGATTACCTCGCCTGTGACGCCGCTGGCCAGATCGCTGGCGAGGTAGAGGGCCGTGCCGGCCACTTCTTCAGCCGAAATGTTTCGCCGCAATGGCGCCTTGGCCTCCACGTGATGGAGCATGTCCAGAAACCCGGAAATGCCGGCGGAGGCGAGGGTACGGATCGGGCCGGCCGAGATCGCGTTCACGCGAATTCCCTTTGGACCCAGATCGGCCGCGAGATAGCGGACGCTGGCCTCCAGGGCGGCTTTGGCGACGCCCATCACGTTGTAACGTGGGACGACTTTTTCGGCGCCGTAATAGCTGAGCGTGAGGATGCTGCCCGGCCGGCCTTCCATCAAAGGCGCGGCATGGCGGGCCAGGACGGTGAGCGAATAGGCGCTGACATCCTGGGCGAGCCGAAAACCGTCTCGGGTGGTGCTCAGGAAGTCGGCCTTGAGGTCTTCTTTGTTGGCGTACGCGATCGCATGCACGAGTATGTCCAGATGGCCGAAGGTGGACCGGACCTGTTCGAAGACGGCCTGGATCTGATCGTCCTTCGTGACGTCGCAGGGAAGAATCAACTTGGCCCCGACGCTCTCCGCCAGCGGGCGGACCCGTTTTTCAAGCGCCTCGCCCGCGTAGGTGAAGGCCAGCTCGGCCCCTTCCTGGTTCATCCTCCGGGCAATCGACCAGGCGATGCTCTTCTCATTCGCGACGCCGAAAATAATACCTTTCCGGCCATTCAGCAATCCCATGCCAGCTCCTTATGCGATATTCGACAAGACCAATCAGGAAATTAAAAAAGGTATCATACTCTAAAACCAATCGCTTTTCAACCGATTCGGCTCCGCGCATCGGTCCTCACCACCACCGTTCCCGCGATCATATCATGCAGCGCGCGTTTTGCGGGCGGGACGGCGGCGAGGAGAAAGCCGATGCCCAGGGTGAAAATGTCCAAGTTATAACAGAGGGTCCGCCCAATGGCACGAAGCCACGAGAGGGACTGGCCGGCGGCCGTCACGACGCGGATGCCGAGCGCCATCTTGCCGGGCGTTTGGCCTCCGTACCACGTGAAAAATGAAAAGTAAACCAAGAAGAGCATGGACCAAATCCGGGTGTGCAACTCGGCCCAGTCCATCAGCGATTCTGAGAGACCGTCTGGCAGGTTCAGGGACTGGGCCATGGCCAGATCTTCGGCCGTGGCGCCGAGCCAGAGGAAGATGAGCGTGATCCATTGCAGCAGGATAAGATCGATGAGGAAGGCGGCGGTCCGTCGCCAGAATCCGGCTGTATACTTTACCGGAATCGCCTCCAACTCGGCGGCGGTCGGTTCCTGGATCGGCCGTTCCGGAAACAGCGGCCAGGGGTTTTCCGTGCCTTGCGCGGACGGCTGCGGCGGGCCAGGTTCCATCCATCACCTCCGGGTTTCCAATTCGTATTGGATAATCGCCAGAACGGCCAGGCCGGCCGTTTCGGCTCGAAGAATCCGCGGCCCCAACGAGACGGTGACCCATCCCGCTTCGCGGGCCTCTTCGACCTCCGTTGCGGCCAGGCCCCCTTCGGGCCCGATTAGAATCACGACGGAATCCTCCTCGCTCAGATCGTGTAGCACGGTCCGGAGCGACGGCTCTCGCGCCTGCTCCCAGGGCACCAGTTTCAACGAGGCCTCCGGTGGATGTCTCAGCAACGCGTCCAGCGAAACCACGGTGCGGACCATCGGAATGTCCGATCGGCCGCACTGCTGTGAAGCCTCTTTCGCGATCTTCTGCCAGCGGTCTGTTTGATGAGCCTGCCGTTCGGGGCGAGGCCGGGCAATCGTCCGGTCCGTCACGACCGGGAGGAGGGTGTTCACTCCCAGTTCGGTCGCCTTTTGAACGACCCAGTCCATCTTATCGCTTTTCAGGACGGCCTGGGCCAGCGTGAGGGAAGCCGCGGGTCGGGTCGGGGGACCGTTTTTTTGAAGGATTTTCGCGATAACCTCCGATTTCGTGACGCGACCGATCGCGGCGCGGTATCGGACCTTTTTTTCATCCACAAGATTCACGATCTCGCCGGGACGGCAGCGGAGGACATCTCTTAAATGATGGGCCGGATCGCCTTTCAATACAATCGCGTCGTTTTGTATCGATTCCGACTGGATGAAGTAGACGGGCATTAAAGGGTCCATTAAAAAGGAGGGGCGGTTCGCGAACCGCCCCTACGGAATTATGGACGAGGGGTTCATTCAAATATGTTCTTGACCTTCTCGAGGAGTCCTTCTTCGGCTGCAACGGGATCTCCGCTCAGCTTGGAGAACTCTTCGAGGAGCTCGCGCTGCCGGGCGGTGAGCTTTGAAGGGATCGTGACACGGATCGTCACCAGCTCATCGCCTATTCCATGACCCTTAACGTTCGCGACGCCGAGGCCTTTAAGACGGAAGACGCGGCCGCTCTGTGTGCCGGCCGGGATTTTAAGTTGGGTCTTGCCCTTGAGCGTGGGAACTTCGATCTTGGCGCCCAGCGCGGCCTGGCCGATGCTTATCGAAACCTCGCAGAGCAGGTCGTCCTCTTCCCGGGCAAACAGGGGATGATCTTGCACGGTCAGGACGACATACAAGTCCCCCGGCGGCCCGCCATGGGAACCCGGCTCGCCCTCGCCGCTCAAGCGCAGACGGGTTCCGGTCTCAACCCCGGCCGGGATTTTGACCGTAAGCGTCTTGTCATGATGCACCTGTTTCTTCCCGTGGCATATCGGGCAAGGGTCCGAGATGATCCGGCCTTCCCCGTTGCAATGGCCGCAGGAGCGGCTGATGGTGAAGAATCCTTGTTGAAAGCGGATCGAGCCGGCGCCGTTGCAGGTCGGGCAGGTCCGGATCCCGCCGGACGATTTCGCGCCGGTCCCGCGGCACTCGGTACAGGTTTCCCATTTTGGGATCCGGATCTTGGCCTCTTTTCCAAAGACGGCCTCCTCGAATTCGATCTGAAGATTGTACCGAAGATCGGCGCCGCGTTCCGCCCGAGCTCGCGTTCGACCGGTCGCGCCGCCGAAAAAGTCCTCGAAGATGTCGCCAAAGATGTCGCCGAAGCCGCCTCGGTTGAAGTCAAACCCGCCCCTTCCTTCGGTTCCGACCCCCGCATGGCCGAAGGCATCGTACCGGTGTCGCTTCTGAGAATCGCTCAAGACTTCATAGGCCTCGTTGACCTCCTTGAACTTCTCTTCGGCCGATTTGTTGCCCGGATTCCGGTCCGGATGGAACTTCAGCGCCATCTGGCGGTAGGCCTTCTTCAGTTCCTGATCCGAGGCGTCGCGTTTGATGCCGAGGATTTCATAATAGTCGCGTTTGGCCAACGATCGGTTCTCCTAAATGACCCGGGTCCAAAGGAATGAGGGGCGCGGTATTTCTTTAATAGGGTTACGTTCCCTCTTTGTTGTCTTTTTTTGTCTCTTCAAATTCGGCGTCCACCGATCCCTCTTCCCCCGCCTTGGACGACGGCCCTCCGGTCGCGCCCGAAGGTCCTTCTCCTTGCGAACCCGGGCCGGCCTGCGCTCCTCCCGCCTGTGCGGAGGAATGTTTGTACATCTCCTCCGCCACCTTGTGAGAAGCCTTGGTGAGTTCCTGCAAGGCATTCCGGATGGTGGTGGTATCGTTGGCTTCGATCGCCTTCTTTGTCGCCGCGATCTTTTCGCGGATGTCGTTCCGTTCGGCCATGGCGACCTTGTCACCCAGCTCGGTGAGCGTTTTCTCAACGGTATAGATCATGCTGTCCGCTTCGTTCTTCACCTCGGCCAATTCCCGCTTCTTCTTGTCCTCTTCGCTTCGGGCGTGGGCTTCCTTCACCATCCGGTCGATCTCTTCTTTGGACAACCCGCTGGAGGCCGTGATGCGAATGGACTGCTCTTTTCCCGTCGCCATATCCTTGGCCGACACGTGGACGATGCCGTTGGCATCGATGTCGAAGGTCACCTCGATTTGCGGGACGCCGCGGGGCGCCGGCGGAATTCCGACCAGATCGAAGCGTCCGAGCGTCTTATTATCCCCCGCCATTTCCCGCTCGCCTTGCAACACGTGAATGCTGACCGCGGTCTGGCTGTCCGATGCCGTTGAGAAAATCTGGCTCTTGCGGGTCGGAATGGTCGTGTTCCGCTCGATCAGCTTGGTAAAAACGCTTCCCAGCGTTTCGATTCCCAAGGAGAGCGGCGTGACGTCCAACAGCAGGACGTCCTTCACCTCGCCCTTGAGCACCGCGCCTTGAATTGCGGCCCCGATGGCCACGACTTCATCCGGATTCACGCCCTTGTGGGGTTCTTTTCCATAGAACGATTGGACGACCTGCTGGACCTTGGGCACCCGCGTCATACCGCCGACCAGGACCACTTCTTGGATGTCCTGGGCCGTCAGGCCGGCATCGGTCATCGCCTTTCGGCAGGGTTCGATCGTCTTTTGGATCAGCGCATCCACCAGTTGTTCCAGTTTCGAGCGGGTCAGCTTGGTGACCAGGTGCTTGGGACCGCTGGCGTCCGCGGTGATGAACGGGAGGTTGATCTCGGTCTCCTGGGATGAGGACAGTTCGATCTTGGCCTTCTCGGAGGCCTCTTTCAATCGCTGGAGAGCCATCTTGTCTTTTCGAAGGTCGATTCCCTGATCTTTTTTAAATTCTTCGATCAGCCAGTCCATGATACGAAGATCGAAATCGTCGCCCCCCAGATAGGTGTCCCCGTTGGTGGCCTTGACCTCGAACACCCCTTCGCCGATCTCCAGGATCGATATATCGAAGGTCCCGCCACCCAGATCATACACCGCGATCCGCTCGTCCTTTTTCTTGTCAAGGCCGTAGGCCAGCGACGCCGCCGTCGGTTCGTTGATAATTCGAAGGACGTTCAGACCCGCAATAGCGCCGGCGTCCTTCGTCGCCTGCCGCTGACTGTCGTCGAAATAGGCCGGGACCGTGACGACCGCATCGGTGACTTTTTCACCCAGATAATCCTCGGCCGTTTGCTTCATCTTCTGGAGGATCATCGCGGAGATCTCGGCCGGGCTGTATTTCTTTCCGCGAACCTCCACATGGGCGTCTCCGTTGGCGGCCTCCACAATTTTGTAGGGGAGGCGTTTCATCGCAGCCTGGACTTCGGGAGAACGGTGCTTGCGCCCGATCAAGCGTTTGATCGAGAAGATGGTGTTCTCCGGATTCGTAATGGCCTGCCGACGCGCGATCTGGCCGACCAACTGCTCGCCCTTGTCCGTGAAAGCCACGACGGACGGCGTGATCCGGCTTCCTTCCGAATTGGGAATGACCACGGGGTCTCCGCCGGACATGACGGCCACGCAGGAAAACGTCGTTCCCAGATCGATACCAATCACCTTGCTCATTTGAAAACCTCCTCGCTAATAATCAGTGCGTATCAAAGCCTTCACGACATCCCTAAATCAAAAGATTACGGGTTCTGGCTGTCTTCTTCGGGGGCCTTTTTTTCCGGCGCTTCCGTGACCGGTGAATGCGACGGTCTCCGGGCCACGGCCACCATGGACGGCCTAAGGACGCGCTCATGATATAAATAGCCTTTTTGAAGTTCCTCCGCGACATGATTCTCGGGTTGCTCGGTCGTGTCGAGATAGGTTACGGCCTGATGGCGGCCCGGGTCGAAAATCTCCCCGACGCTTGTGATCGGCGTCACCCCGAATTTCTTCAAGACGTCCAGAAATTGCCGATAGGTTAACTCCACCCCTTCAATCCAAGGCGAACGTTCCGAGGCGTCTTTGACATGGCTTAAGGCGCGTTCCAGATTGTCCAAGACCGGCAAGAGCTCCTTGAGGAGCTTTTCATTCGCGTATCGGAGCTGCTCCATTTGGTCTCGCGCCGTCCGTTTCTTGTAGTTTTCCATCTCGGCCAAGACGCGGAGTTGTTTCTCCTGGGCCGCCGCGAGCTCCTTGCTCTTAAAGTCCAGTTCGGTTTTTAAAGATTGAATTTCCTGTTCGAGCGATGCCGGCTCCGCCGCTTTCGATCCCGACGAGACCTCGGTCGGTTCGGAGGATTCCGTATCGGATTTGCGATTCGGGGTCTGATCTTCCATGCGAGGCTCCACGATCCACTCAATCCTGATCTAAGAGGCGACCGAGCAATTTGGCGGTATGGTCGACCAAGGGAATAACACGGGCGTATTCCATCCGCGTGGGCCCGATCACGCCCAGCGTTCCCCCAACATCGTCGCCGCCCCGATAGCTTGAAACGACCAGGCTGAAATCTTCGATTCCGGGCAGGCTGCTCTCTGAACCGATGAAGATCTGAACCCCGTCCGTTTCCAGACAATCGTTTAAGAGTTTCAGGATAACGGCCTTTTCCTCGAAGGTCTTAAAAAGCGACTTCATCTTCTCCAAGTTCTCGGTAAACTCGGGAAGACTCAGAATGTTTGACGTTCCCACCACATAGAGTTCTTCTTCCGGTTGTTCCGCCAGGGCCTTCTGGCCGAGTTCGGAGGCCTTCTGAAGCAAGCGGCTGTACAGTTCCTTCTCGGCCTCCATTTCCTTGAGGAGCCGCCGTCGGATTTCATCCAGACTCAGGCCGCTGAACTTTTCGTTGAGGAAGGCACTGATTCGCGTAAGATCCTTCTGGGTCAATTCCGGATCGACATCGATCATCCGGTGCTGAACCAGGCCGTCTTTGGATAATTGGACAATCAACGCGTGCCCCTTCCGTACCAGAATAAATTCCAGGCGATCCAACCGCGCCTTGGAAACTTTCGGGGCCAGAACGATACCTGCGTAGTGAGACAGAAGCGAAAGCATCCGGGTCGTCTCCTGAAGAAGCGCGTGAGGATCTTCTCGTTTCATGCCCAGATAGGTTTCTTCAAGAAATTCTTCATTAAAAATGGAGGGCTGATCTTCCACTAAGAGTGCGTCTACGTACAGACGGTAGCCTTTGGAGGTGGGGATACGTCCGGCCGATGTATGAGGTTGCAGCAGATAGCCCATCTCCTCCAGCTCAGCCATAATATTTCGGATCGTAGCCGGACTCAACCCAAAAGAAAAATTCTTAGTCACGGTATGCGATCCGACCGGTGAGGCCCGCTCAATATAAGATAAAATAATGGCATTTAAAACCTTGCGACTTCTTTCGTTAAGCTCCATGCCTGCACCCTGTTTAGCACTCAGTCAATTAGAGTGCTAACAGCTTATCAAGTTTTAACCGTGTTGTCAATGGCCCTTCGGGTCTTTTTCTTGTTTCTTTCATACAGGATTCGAAGTCCTTCCAGCGTTAAGAAGGGTCGAACCTCATTAATCGTATTTGTCTCAGAAAGGATCAGCCGGGCCTGCCCGCCGGTCGCGATGACTTTCGCGCGGGACCCCAGCTCCTTTTTCATCCTCGTGACCATCGAATCCACAAGTCCCGCGTAACCATAGAGCATGCCGGACTGTATGCTGCTGATGGTGTCCTGACCGATGACCGATCTGGGTCTGGCCAATTCAACCTTGGGGAGTTTGGAGGCTCCCTGGAAAAGGGCCTCGGCCGAGATGGTGATTCCGGGTGTGATCGCACCGCCCAGATATTCGCCTCTTTTACTGACGGCGCAAAAAGTGGTGGCGGTTCCGAAGTCCACAATAATAACCGGTCCGCCGTATCGTCGGTACGCCGCGACGGCGTTGACGATCCGGTCGGCCCCCACATCCCGGGGCGGCTCGTATCGATTGATCAAGCCGGTGTCCATGGCTCCATCCACGATCAAGGGCTCGGAATGAAAATATCGAAGGCTCATCTCGGTGATGATCGGGGTCAGGGGCGGGACCACACTGGACAAAATCACCCCGCGGATCCGATCGGACCGAATCCCGTTGGCCCGAAAAAGATCCAAGGTCAAGATTCCGTACTCGTCGGAGGTTTTCGCCAGCCGAGTGGCGATTCTCCAATTTCCCTTGAGGCGTCTTTCCTGGAAGACGCCCAGAACGATGTTGGAGTTTCCAATGTCAATCGCAAGCAGCATCGGATGGCCTCACGTGAACGATGTCCTCGGACCGGAGGATGACTTCCTCCCGATCGTTCCTCGACAGGATCAACGCGCCCTCGGGTGTCAGCCCCTTGGCGATCCCGGTCCATTCGTGGACTTGATCCCGGACCCGCACGGACCGTCCCATGGTGTCGGAGCGGGTGGTGAAAGCGTTCAGAATCATTTCGGGCGGCTCGGTCTGAAAAGACCGATATTGTATTTCGATGGTTTCCAAAATCCGTTGCAGCAGCCGGACCCGATCTATCACGCGACCCGATTCTTGCCGCAGCGAACTGACGGAGTCGCGAAGTGTTATAGGAAGGGCGTCGCAAAGAAGGTTGACATTGACCCCGATTCCCAAAACCAGGTACCGGATACGCCCTTTTTGAACGACGCTTTCCAAAAGAAGACCGGCAACCTTTTTATGATGAATTAGAAGATCATTCGGCCACTTCAGGCGAGTCGAAAGACCCACGGTTTGTTCAATGGCCTGGGCAACGGCATTGGCAGCGGCCAGTGTCCATAAGCCCGCGCGCCGGGGATCGCCGCCGGGTCGGAGGATGATCGAGAAGTACAAGTTGACGTCCGGGGGGGAGATCCAGCGACGGCCCATTCGGCCCCTTCCCCGAGTTTGAGCATCGGCCAAAACGACGGTCCCTTCAGGAGCACCCCTTTTCGCCAAAGGGTGAGCGGCGGTATTCGTCGACTCGATCCTGTCAAAGATATGCAGGGTTTGTCCAAACCGCGCCGTCTTCAGCCCGGATCGAATGGCATCCTGAGTCAGCGGCTGCGACCTGAAAGCCCTTGAGGAGGGCTGAGAAGTCATGGGGCATCCTTTGAAGGAGTGATGTCCATGCTCAGGTCCACGGCCGGAGCCGAATGGGTCAGGGCCCCGATGGAGATAAAATCAACGCCGGCCCCGGCGAACTCGCGCACGTTGTTCAAGTGAATACCGCCGGATGCCTCGGTTAAGGCGCGCCCATTTATTAACAAGAGGGCCTCTTTCAGGTGAGGAATTGTCATATTGTCAAGGAGGATCCTGTCGGCCTTGGCCGATAGTGCGTCTTCGACCTCGTTTAGGTTCCTCGCTTCCACTTCAACCTTAAGACCGCGAGGCGCCTTCCGGCGGGCCTCTTCGACCGCGCGCTTTAGACTTCCGGCCAGTGCGATATGGTTGTCCTTGATCAGGATGCCGTCGCTTAAATTCATCCGGTGGTTTCGGCCCCCGCCCATCCGAACGGCGTATTTTTCCAGCCCTCGTAGTCCGGGCGTGGTTTTTCGGGTGTCCAGGATCGCGGCTTTTGTGCCCCGGATCGTCTCGACAAACCGCGCCGTGAGCGTGGCGATGCCCGAGAGGCGCTGGAGAAAATTGAGTGCCACCCGCTCTCCTTTTAATAGAGAACGCCCGTCACCCACAATGCGTGCGATCTGCGTTCCGGGTTGGACTCGGTCCCCGTCCTGCGCAAGGGATTTGAACTTGAGTTTCGGATCCACCTTTTTAAAAACGGCCTCGGCCAGGGGCAGGCCGGCCAGGGTCGCTTCCTCCTTGGCCCGAATCACGGCCTCGGCCTTTACGACTTGCGCAAAAAGCAGACGGGTGGTCAAATCGCCGGAGCCGAGGTCTTCGGCAAGGGCGCGGGTAACAAGGTCCAGGATGCGAACGGCGGACAAGAGAGGGGGCGGATTCATGCCTTTCCTCCCGTCGTTTCGCGCAAGTCCTTGAGGGCCTCGGACAATTTCTCATGCTCAAGACGGAGCTCTTGATAACGCGACTTCGTTTTTTCTGTGACCTCCGGAGGAGCCTTCGAAGCAAAATCAGGGTTAGACAGCTTCTTTTTCTCTTGGTCCATCTGGGCGGCCAGGTCCTTCAACCGCTTTTCCTTTTTCGTAATCTCTTTGGCGATGTCTATTGTATCCGGCGTCAGGGGAATGAATATCTCGCCGGCCTGGCCGCCCGGGAAGATGAGGGGACCCATGAGAGCATTCGCGGGTTGCTGGACGTTCCGTCCGATTGTTAGACCGCTGAGGCCAGCGAGCGCGCTGATCGTCGAGTGGTTGTTTTGAATGTAACGCTCGATGTCTTGGTTCGACAAGCGGATCGCCGCTTGCAATTTCTTTGAAAATGGGATGCCATGCAGCCCGCGCATTTCCCGAATTCCCTCGATGACTTTCTGAAAGCTCTCGCATTCCTGTTCGGTCGATTCATTAATCAGGGTGGCGTTCGCGATCGGAAATGCCGCGATCGCAATGCTGCCGTCCGTTTGCGTAAAGGTCTGTCGGATCTCTTCGGTAATAAAGGGCATGAACGGGTGGAGGAGTCGGAGCACCGCTTCAAAAGCCTGGATGGCGACGGTCCGGGTTCGATCCGCGGCTACGGTGTCCGTTCCGTACAAAGTTGGCTTAATCAGTTCAAGGTACCAGTCGCAGAATTCGTGCCAGAGAAACTGATACAGGTCTCGGGAAGCTTCATCGAAGCGGTAATCTCCAAGCTGACGATTAACGGATTGGATCACGCGTTGGAGCCGGCTTAATATCCAGCGGTCGGCGAGGGAAAGCGTCATCGGATCCGCGAGGGGGGAATCAAGATAAGCTCTCGGCCCCTTCGGACAGTTCATCAGGATGAACCGCGCGGCATTCCAGATTTTGTTCGCAAAATTCCGGTAGCCTCCGATTCGCTCCTCGGAAAGTTTGATATCCCGTCCCGGTGAGGCCATGGAGGCCAGGGTGAAACGCAGGGCGTCCGTTCCGTACTTCTCCATGATCTCGAGTGGGTCGATGACGTTTCCCTTGGACTTGCTCATCTTCTGTCCCTCGGCGTCGCGGACCAGCGCATGGATGTAAACTTCCCGGAAGGGGACATCCTTCATGAAATGCAGCCCCATCATGATCATCCGGGCCACCCAGAAGAAGAGAATGTCGAAGCTCGTGACCAGGGCCGACGTAGGGTAAAAGAGTTCAAGCGCCTTCGTTTTTTGCGGCCAGCCCAGGGTGGAGAACGGCCAGAGGGCCGAGGAGAACCACGTGTCCAGAACATCCGGGTCCTGGACGAAATCGGCCGAACCGCAATGCGGGCAGCGCTCCGGCGCCGTCGCGGCGACGATCGGTTCCTTGCATTCGGGCCGGCATTGGCCGACGTCCGTTCCGCGGCAGTACCACGCAGGGATCTGATGCCCCCACCAGATCTGTCGCGAGATACACCAATCCTGGATGTTCTCCATCCAGCCAAAGTAGTTGTTCTTCCAACTTTCGGGAATTATACGGATCCGGCCGCTTCGCACCGCGTCGATCGCCGGCGCTGCAAGAGAGTTCTCCGGGTTGTTCACGCGGACAAACCATTGCGGCGAGAGACGAGGCTCGATCACGGTTTTGCAGCGATAGCATTTGCCGATGGCGTGACCATGGTCTTCAACTTTGATCAAGAAGCCATCGGCTTCAAGGCGGCTCACGACCCGGTCCCGAGCCTTTGGGACTTTGGCGCCCGCGATTTCGTGCAAAAGATCCTTGTCCGTTTTGGCCTCTTCCTCGAGAACGACAGGGTCCATGTCGCCTAGGCCGGTCAGCAATGAGATTCGGGGAAGGCGGTGGCGCTGGCCGGCCTTTTCATCATTAAAGTCATGGCCCGGCGTGATCTTGACGGCGCCGGTTCCAAATTCCCGATCGACCAAGATCGAGTCCCCGACAATCGGGATACGACGGCTTGTCAGAGGAAGGAGCACGGCTTTGCCGATCAACCCGTTGTATCGGGGGTCGTCTGGATGCACCGCGACGGCGGTATCGCCCAGCATCGTCTCGGGGCGGGTCGTGGCGACCGTGAGAAACGCCTCAGGATCGTCAGCCAGAGGGTATTTGATATAGTACAACTTGCCCTTGACTTCCTCGTGCTCCACCTCGATGTCCGACAGGGCCGTCCCGCACCTCGGGCACCAATTGATCAATCGCTCTCCTCGGTAGATCAGCCCTTCCTGGTGCAAGCGGACAAAGACGTCTCGAACCGCGGCCGAGAGGCCTTCATCCAGGGTAAACCGCTCCCGTTTCCAGTCGCAGGAAGCGCCGAGCCGTTTCAATTGAGCGATGATGGTCCGCCCCGACTGCTCCCGCCACTGCCAGACTCGTTTGATGAATTCCGTGCGCCCCAACTTTTCCCGCGAGGTGCCTTCGGCCATGAGCTGGCGCTCGACGACATTTTGGGTTGCAATCCCGGCGTGGTCCGTTCCGGGCAGCCATAGGGTATTCGATCCCAGCATACGCTTCCAGCGGACGAGGACATCCTGCAGCGTGTTGTTCAGGGCGTGGCCTAAGTGCAGCGAACCGGTGATATTGGGCGGCGGGATCACGATCGAAAACCGCTGGGGCTGCGTCGAATGCTCGTCCGCGGAAAAATAGCCACGATCGATCCAGTGCCGATACCAGCGGTCCTCAACCTCTCGGGGATTGTAGGGCTTGTCGAAGCGGGTTGGATCGGTTTGTGCGGTGGTTTCAGTCATGGGGCGTAAATCTTAACACGAAGATTGGAGAGAGGGCAAGCGGCCCCCTGCCAAGATCTCTTGACAATTTTGAAGAGCAACGGTTAAATAGGCGGTCGAAATGAATCAACCGGATAGGAGAACAGTCCATGCCACGAGGGCGCGAAGTTGATCGTGAACTGAGAAGGAAGTACCGAAAAAAAGAACGGAAGCAGAAAGCCAAACGACAGGCCCAGATGAAAGCGGCAAGGGGAAAAGGGAAAAAGTAGAAAATCAGGCCGGTTTTTCCGTCTTGAGTTTCTCGAGTTCCTCTTTGATGAGCGTCTCGGCTAAGGACGGAACAACGTCCCACGCGACCTTTTCGAGGATCTCTTTGGCCATTTTGGAGACAAGCCTCTCGATCATCTCCTGAGGGACGGCGTCGTTGGGTGGTGCTTGAGCTTGGTTACCGGTCGGTGGAATGGCGGGCGAAGGCTCGGCGGAGGTCTCCGGGCTTCCGGGCGGCTGAGGGGGAGCCGTCTCTGGAATGGGAGGGACCAAGGCCGGCAAAGACGCCGCGTGTGGTTCGACCAAGGGGGCCGGTGGGACGGGATCTGCCGGACCGGATGGGGCCGGCGGCACGAAAGGCGAAGGCCGCGTTCGCAGTCCGATCACGGTTTGTGAATCCTCCAGAGCGGGCATGAGTTCGGCCATGGAGGGCTCGGACGGCTCTTTCAGCGGCTCCGGTGGAACCGGTGGGGTGACCGTAGCGTCGGCCCGGCTCTGAATCACCGTAGTTTCATAATCCGGTTCGGGAGTACCCGTATCAGTTTTTTGCGTCTCCTCCGTGGATTTTTCTCCCGGCAGCGACCAGCCCAGCAATTCCTCGATCTTCATGACCTCAGCCTGATCCTTCGATGGCGGCAAAGGTGCCGTGGTAGGCGTCGGGGATGGAGGGGGTGGAGGCGGAGGATCGACGGTGGCCGGGACAACGGGCCGGGGCGCTCGGTCGATGATGGTGGCGCTATCTTGGGAAAGGTCCTTGAGTTTTTCGATCAGCTCCTTCGGCTCCAGAGGCTTCTTGACGAAATCGACGACGCCGAGCGTAACAAGGGTGCTGGGGTCGTAGCTGTCGGTGCCGCTTACCAGGACGAGGATCGCCCGTTCCTTGGAGGTCTGTTTCTGTTTGACCTTTTCGCAAAAACGGACAAAACTTATTCCTTCAAGATGGAAATCGGCCAAGATTAAATCGGGATCGATCTGGGTCAGCAAGTCCAATGCGGACAGGCCGTCGTTCAGGCAGGTGACTTCGAATTTTTCACGGGAAAGATTGTATTCAACCAATTTCTGGATGGCAAGGTTGCTATCAACGACGAGGAGCTTTTTCGCCATGCGCAGATGCCTTTCGGAGCATGTGAGGTGAATAATTTCACGGTAGCATAAGAAAAAAAGACTGTCAAGGCGCCGGGGAAATGGATGAATAGCTCACAACGCGATTCCGCCCCGATTTTTTAGCCGCCCCCAAAGCCGCCTCGGCCTTTTTGATTAGGTCTTTCGAATCCTTTCCGTCGACCGGGTATACCGCGAGCCCCCCGCTGAGGGTCACACGCTTGAGCGAGAAGGGGTGGGCCTCGGTGGATTGCCGAATCCGTTCCGCCACGAATCGCCCTTTTTCCTGATCGGTCTCCGGAAGCACCACGGCCATTTCTTCCCCCCCGTAACGGCATGGAATATCCACCGTTCGGAGGCGGTCCCTGATGATGTTCGCCACAACCCGAAGTGCCTGATCCCCTTCCAGTCGGCCGAACATTTGATTGTACGATTCAAATTGATCCAGGTCGAAGATCACCACGGTCAACGGCCGACCGTACCGGTGGGCCTTCTGAAGTTCGCGGTCGAGGTACTTATAGAAGTAGGTTACATTATAGAGCGTGGTCAGACTGTCCAGGTCGGCTTGCTTCTGATTTTCGTTGAGCAAAAGAACATTTTCCAGTGCGATCACGCCTAGGTGGGAGATCATGTGGATCAACCTTCGGCCGTTCTCCGGGATGGCACCGAGCCCCCCCACGTTGATCACGCCGTAGAAACGATCCCAATGAATCAGGGGGGCACAGAGATCGGTTTGAATGTTCTTGAACCGATCCTGAAGGAAGGAGGTTTTCACGAGGTTGCTCTCTTTTTCAAAATCGTCGGCGGTCATGATCACCCGCTTCTTGGCCGTCCAGCCGATACGCCCCTCGCCGATCTTGATTCGTTTAATCGCATCTGCCCTGTCGGGTGAAAAGCCCGACTGGGTCTTCAGGACCAGCTCATCCTTCTCCACGGCGAAAAGAGAAACTTCTCTCGCATCCAGGAGCTTCTGGGTAAGTTGGACGATGTTCTCTTCCAACTCCCGGGTTGTGTGGGCGGCGGACAACTGTTTGGCTAGGTCGGGGAGCAGGAGAAGAATCCTCGAAAGATTGGCGGTCTCTTGCTTAATTTGAAGGAGGGATTGCCGCTGTTGGGTCAGGGTCAGTTCTTTGAAATCCATCTGGGACCGGAGATGGTGCAATTCGGTTTCCAAATCCTTCGTTGTGTTGGCCAGACGCCGCAACGGAACAAGTCCGGCGATGGCCAGGAGCCCTACGACAACGGCAACGATCGATAGGAGAAGGATATTTTCCGTGACGATTCGTCCTAAGTTAAACAATCAGGAGTCCCGCGTATCCCACGACCCGGTCATAATCACCGCTGGTCTCTCCCGAGGTCATATACTTCACGAGTTTGGCCCGCCTGGCCCCCAAGCGGAGTGCGGCGAATAGCGTCGCAACCGTTGGGGCAAAACCGCACATCGAAATCCGTTTTTCCCGCGTGACGCGGTGAAGTCCAGCCGGATTCAGGGCCAGAATTTCATCGATGGCCCATTGATCTTTCCTTCGCGCGACGGCGTCGGGTTCATAATGACTCATGTCCGTGCTGGCGATAATCAAGATCGGCCGGGGGGCTTCCAGCACAGCGGCGGCCATGGCCTCTCCCAAAGCCCGACAAACGGCCAGTTCCGTGCTCATCATAATTACCGGAACAATGGCGACCGCCGGTCGAAGTTGTTGAAGAAAAGGGAGCTGAACCTCGAGGCAGTGTTCGGATTGGTGCGCTTCTGTATCCGACTCGGCCTGAGGGCATCGCGCCAGCAGGTCGGCGGCCAGGCGGCGGTCGATCGCGACCCTTCCGTTCGGCATGTTCCAACTGCCCTCCGCATAGATCGAGAGGGGCGGTCCAAGACCGGTATGATTCGGGCCCACCAGGAGGAGGGTGTCAGGAATCTGGACGCGGGAGTAAACGGCACCCGCAACCGGACCGGAATACATCAGGCCGGCATGGGGACAGACGATGGCCCGTGCGGATTCCCGAACTTGATCTTTCTCAAGGTATTGGTCCACCTGGCTTCGGAGCCGTTCAGGCATCGCAGCATAGAATTGTCCGGCGACGGCAGGACTACGGACCATAGAAACCTCATGGCGGTGACAGTCTCTGAGGATACAAAAAAGCCGGGACAAAATGCAAGGGGCCGAGCCTGAAAGTTCAACAGTACTGGACATGTGTACAGGTCAAGACCTGTTGGTCCCGGCTTCCGCTTCGGTAGATCGTAACGCCCTTGCAGCCGGACCGGTAGGCCAGGAGAAACGCTTGACGGACTTGGTCCGGCGTGGCCTGCCTGGGAAAGTTTACGGTTTTAGAAACAGCATTGTCGGTGTATTTTTGAAACGCGGCCTGCATCCGAACGTGGTATTCGGGCGAAATGTCATGGGCCGTGACAAAGTGCCTTCGAATCTCTTTGGGGATGGTCTTATCCTTTTGGATCGAGCCCTGCCGAAGGATGCGGTTCAGAAGCGCTTTGCTGTAAATGCCGGCCTCCCGAGCGGCCCGAAGGAAAAGGGGATGAACCTCCACCAGTTTTAAGTCCTCCATCGCGATGCGTGACGTGGCGATCCCGTAGAGGGGTTCGATTCCGCTCGAGCATCCGGCGATCAGGGCGAGGGTGCCGGTGGGCGCGATCGTGGTGGTGGTCGCGTTGCGGAGCCGCGGTCCGTGCGGGGCGTAGATGCTTTTCGAGAAGTTCGGAAAGACCCCCCGTTCCTTGGCCAAGAGAATCGAGGACTGGCGGGCTTCATGGCGGATGAAGGCCATGAGGCTCTCCGAAAAGGCGACGGCCTGTTCGGAGTTATAGGGAATCCCCTGAAGAATCAGAAGATCCGCAAGACCCATGACGCCCAATCCGATCTTTCGATTTCCCTGCTGGGTGATCGCCTTGATCTCGGGTAAAGGATAACGATTCTGATCGATCACATTGTCGAGAAGACGAACGGCCAGGCGGATGGTCCGGCGGAGTTTTTCCTTGTCCAGTTCCGGCCCCGCGGAGCCCTGTCGGACCATTTTCGTCAAGTTGATGGAACCCAGATTGCAGGATTCAAACGGCAACAAGGGTTGTTCACCGCAGGGATTCGTGGCCTCGATCCGTCCCAACAGGGGAGTCGGATTATCCCGATTGATTCGATCCAAAAACAGGATCCCGGGTTCGCCCGTCGCCCATGCGGCCCGGACGATTCTATCCAGGATCCCCCCCGCTGAGAGACGCCCGACCCGACGGCGGGTATTGGGATGAATCAGATCATAAGTCCTGCCCGTAAGCGCGGCTTCCATGAATTGATCGGTGACGCTGACTGAAAGATTAAAATTGGTCAGCTCCCGAGGGTTTTCCTTGACGGTGATAAAATCGAGAATGTCGGGATGGTCGACCCGGAGGATGCCCATATTCGCCCCGCGACGCGTCCCGCCTTGTTTGATCACCTCCGTGGCCGTGTTGAACACTTTCATAAACGAGACCGGGCCGCTCGCGATCCCGCTGGTCGACTGGACCGGATCATCTTTGGGCCGCAGATGGCTGAACGAAAACCCGGTACCGCCGCCGCTTTGATGAATGAGGGCGGTGTTCTTCACGGCCTCAAAGATCGACCGAAGCGAGTCTTCGACCGGCAAGACAAAACAGGCCGAGAGCTGTTGCAGTTCTCGGCCGGCGTTCATCAAGGTCGGAGAATTCGGCAGAAATTCCAGATCGGCCATCAACCGGTAGAAATCATCGGCCGTTTTTTTGATGTCGGCTTTGGGGTTGTATGTTTTCTCGGCCTCGGCGAGATTGACCGCGACGCGCCGGAACATTTGGCCCGGGGTTTCGCCCACACGCCCCGAGGGATCCCGTCGCAGATAGCGCCGTCTGAGAACCGCGAGGGCGTTGGGCGAAATGGAGACCGATCCGGTGCGTTTCATGGTTTAAGACCGGGGGAGAGGAAACGTGGGCGATTAAGGGTTGGAAAGGGTCCGGATGTACGCCAAAACATTCCACCGGTCTTGTTCCGTGAGAATCTTATTCCAAGCCGGCATCCCCGTCCCTTTCCCTCCGTTGGAGATCTTGTCAAAAAGCTCCTGATCGGTCTTGGCCGCCATGATTTTGGCATCGCCGAAGTTGGGAAAATGGGGACGGAAGCTAAGCCCGTCGCCCTTTTGACCGTGACAAGAGACGCAGTTTTTGACATAGATCATTTTGCCAAGGTTGGCATCCCCGCGGAGTTCCGAACGGCCGGTCTGGGCCAGAAGCAGGAGAGCGAGGGCCGATCCCGCCAACAAACCGACAGGCCCGTGCCTGAAATTCCATGTTGTGCGCTGGGAAAATTTTTCAGGGGGACGTGAGCACACGCACTGAGTATAGTCTCCCCGAAACGGACTGTCAAGCCAACGCCGCTCGCCGCGTTGCGTTGACAGCGAGGGGTGATTTTGATAGAGTGCGATCCTGATGCGACTCAAAAAAGAACGGATCGCCGCGCTGGCTCAGACCCTCGTCCATCAATTGACCGAAAAACAGGCGATCCGGCTGGAGGCATCGAAGGCCGAATTGATCTCCTCCCTGGAGCAGATCATCACCGGAGAGCTGTTGATCGAAGACCGCTTGGATGCCGAGGTCCGGCAGATCCTCGAAACCTACCGGGTTCAGATCGAGAAGGGTCAGGCGGACGAGCGAAAAATGTTTCTGATGATCAAGAAGCAACTCGCCAAAGAACGCGGGATCATTTTATAAGGATATCGAAAAGATTGATGGTGCTCAGCGAAGACAAAATCAGTCACCTTTCTCATCTGATCCTGAACGAATTGGCCCGGGGACGCCGGGCGATCCTTCTTGTGGAGGAGGCGAAGGTCCTTCGCGAGATCAAGCGGGTCATTGTCCACGAACTTCGGACGGAAGAAGAGATCGATCAGGCGGTTCGGGCCAAGCTGGCCTCCTATTCGCGGCCTATCTCGGAAGGCAGCCCGGAATGGGAAACCCTCTACCACAAATTCTTCGCGGAAGAGCGCCAAAAACGGAAGCGATAAACGCTCGGGCAAACCGTCCTCCGCCACGATTCTTATCGGAACACCAGCGCGCATCGGCTCGAATCCAGACCACAGACATTGATGGAAACGGGGCGGCCACCCTTCGGCCGCACGGTCGCTTGTCGGAAGGCGGGGCTTGACAGCCGCCCGGCCGATCGTATAGTGTTACCAACCCTCACGGATACGATCGTGTATAATAGATATCAACCGAAGGCTGGGGATGGGGAGGCAGGCGATGCTGGATCGTGATGAACGATATGCATGGCTGGCCTTGAAAGCCGTCCCGGGAATCGGAGACGTTCTGTGCAAACGGGTGATCGAGCGGTTCGGCTCGCCGGTCGCCGCGTTGAGGGCCGATCCCAACGAATGGACGACGATTGAGGGGATTGGGTCCAAGGCGGCTCAATGGCTTCGATCCTATCGCCCGGACGACGCGGCCATCTCACGGGAGCTGGATCGTATCGACGAAATGGAGGTTGACCTGATCGGACTGACCGATCCGCGCTACCCTGTCCGACTGAGAATGATTCCGGATCCCCCGCCCATCCTTTATCTCAAGGGGGGCTTGCGACCGGAGGACCACCGCGCCGTTGCGATTGTCGGCGCACGCCGCGCCAGCGGATACGGCCGCGCCGTCACCGAGCAATTGAGCCGGGATCTGGCCACGAGAGGATTCACGATTGTAAGCGGGATGGCCCGTGGAATCGACGCATGGGCGCATCAGGCGGCCCTGGAAGTTCCGGCCCGTACCATCGCGGTCCTCGGGTGCGGGCTGGATATCCTTTATCCGCCCGAGCATCATGACCTCCGGGACTTGATCGGCCGTCATGGCGCCGTTGTCTCCGAGTTCCCGCTGGGAACGCAGCCCGACCCCGTGAATTTTCCCAAGCGCAATCGGGTGATCAGCGGTCTGAGTTTGGGGGTGGTTGTGGTCGAAGCGGCCGAGCAGAGTGGATCGCTGATCACGGCGCGGCTGGCGCTGGATCAGGGACGGGAAGTGTTCGCCGTTCCGGGTCCGATCGGGACGAAGACCAGCGTTGGTACTCACGCCTTGATCAAACAAGGGGCCAAGCTGGTGGACGGGGTCGAGGATATCCTCGATGAAATTCGGCCGCAGCTGGAGAGCCCCGCCGACGGCGCACTCCCGGGGGGCTTTTCGGGGCAAGCGCGCCCGCCGGCCCTGTTGCCGGAGGAGCGCACCGTCTATGAATGTCTGTCGGCCGAGCCGCGGCATATCGACGAGCTGACGGCCGCGCTGCGCTTGCCTCCAGCGAAAACGGCCGGGGTGCTGCTTCAACTGGAGTTAAAAGGAGCCATCCGTCAACTTGCGGGCAACTTGTTTATACGGATCGATTAAGATATGGCCAAAAAGGCGAAGAAAAAATCCAAAGGGCATCCGGTCATAGAAACGGAGGCCAAGATGCAGGGACTCGGCGCTCGCCGAGGCACGGCTCGCCCAGCCCAGACCGCCCGCCGCACGGATCAACGAGATTCGGCGGGCGAAGCGGATCAAACGCGCCCGGCGGCGTCCAAAGGACGATCCTTGATTGTGGTCGAGTCCCCTTCCAAGGCCAAGACCATTACCAAGTACCTGGGTCGAGGCTATTCGGTGGTGGCCTCGGTCGGCCATGTGAAGGATCTCCCCAAGAGTAAATTTGGGATTGATGTGGAAAAGGGATTCCGGCCCCAGTATACCGTGATCAAGGGCAAGAAGACGATTTTGGATGAAATCAAGGAGGCCGCCCGAAAAGCCGAGCGGATTTATCTGGCCCCGGACCCGGACCGCGAAGGGGAGGCGATCGCTTGGCACATTGCGGAAGAACTCAATGGGAAGTCGAACAAAACCTATCGGGTGTTGTTCAACGAAATCACGGAGCAGGCGATTAAGCGGGCCTTGGAGCACCCTGGAAAAGTAGACCGGAACAAGGTCAACGCCCAGCAGGCCCGCCGGATATTGGACCGGATTGTTGGGTACAAGATCAGTCCCTTGCTGTGGGAAAAGGTCCGGCGGGGGCTATCGGCCGGCCGTGTCCAGTCGGTTGCGGTCCGTTTGGTGTGCGAGCGCGAAAAGGAACGGGAGGTGTTTGTCTCGGAGGAGTACTGGTCGATTACGGCAAAACTGGAAGGCCGGAATCCGCCACCCTTTGAGGCCCGCTTGGTTCAAATCGAAGGACAGGAGGCCACACTTTCGACCGGGGAACAGGCGCATTCCCTGGCGGAGCAAATCAAGGCCCGGCCGTTTATCGTCAAGCAGATCGAGAAAAAAGACCGGCTCCGCAACCCGCTTCCGCCGTTTATTACCAGCCGGCTTCAACAGGATGCCGCACGCAAGCTCCGATTCTCGCCCAAGCGGACGATGATGCTGGCGCAGCAACTCTATGAAGGGACCGAGATCGGGGCGGAGGGTCCGGTGGGGCTCATTACCTATATGAGAACCGACTCCACCCGGGTGGCACAGGAGGCCCTGGAGGAAGCGCGCGGTTTCATCCAGAATGGGTATGGTTCGGATTATCTGCCGGCGCATCCGAATGTCTACAAGACGAAGAAGGACGCGCAGGACGCGCACGAGGCGATCCGACCGACCTCCGTCCACCGAACGCCGGAATCGATGAAGGCCCATCTCACCAAAGACCATTACCAACTCTACAAGCTGATCTGGGACCGGTTCGTGGCCAGCCAGATGAACCCGGCGCGATTGGAGATGACCCGTGTGGACATCACCAACGGGGACGCGCTTTTCCGAGCCAACGGCCAGGTGGTGAAGTTTCCCGGTTTCACGGTTCTGTACACCGAATCGCAGGAGGAGAAACCTCTTGAGAAGAAGGTCTCGGGCGGTTTGGCCAAGGCGGACGAAGCGGAAGCGGACGAGGAGCGGACGCTTCCGTCTCTGGAGGTCGGCGAGCGGTTGAAGCTTTTGGGGCTTGACCCCAAGCAGCATTTTACCCAGCCGCCCCCCCGCTACACGGAAGCACTCCTGATCAAGGATCTTGAGGAAAAAGGGATCGGCCGGCCCAGTACGTATCACACCATCCTGTCCACGATCGTGGATCGAAAGTATGTCGAAAAAGAGGAGGGCCGGCTGAAGCCGACCGATCTGGGCCGGGTGGTGAACGAGTTGTTGGTCGAGCATTTTCCGGACATCTTGAATGTTCAGTTCACGGCCCGGATGGAGACGGAGCTCGACGAAATCGAAGCCGGTGAGAAACCCTGGGTTGAAACGGTACGGGAGTTCTACGAACCGTTCGCCAAGCATCTGACGACGGCACAAAAACAGATGCGTGACGTGAAACGCGAAGAGATTCCGACCGAGATCGTGTGCGAGAAGTGCGGTCGCCATATGGTCATCAAGTGGGGACGGCACGGACGGTTCTTGGCCTGTCCCGGATATCCCGATTGCAAAAACACCAAAGAGTTCGTCGAAGAAAACGGCGGGATCCGCGTGGTCGAAAAAGTCGAGGAGACCAAAGAATCCTGCCCGAAGTGTGGAAATCCCCTGGTCGTCAAACGCGGCCGGTTCGGGCGTTTCCTGGCCTGTTCGACCTACCCCAACTGCAATTTTACCAAAGCGATCGGGACCGGCGTGAAATGTCCTCAGCCCGATTGCGGCGGGGATCTGGTCGAAAAGAGAACCCGGCGCGGCAAAACTTTTTTTGCCTGCAATCACTATCCCAAATGCACGTACGCCTTGTGGAATCGACCCATACCGAGGGCCTGCCCTGAATGTAAGGCACCCTTCCTGGTCGAAAAATTCGACAAGCGCTCCGGCCCCAAAGTCGTCTGCCTCAATAAAGACTGCGGCTACGAGGAGGGGGAAAAACCCCCGATGGAACCCGCCGTCGGTCACACCACACGAAACTGAGCTCCAAACCCGTTTATAAAATTTATCCGTCACCAACCCTTCCGGGGTTCCCTTGTATTTCGCCCTCGAATCTTTTACAATGGAAACGGTTGGAGGTGATCATGGACCCACAGGAATTGATGATCATCGGGGGGGGCTTGGCCGGCTGCGAGGCGGCCTGGCAGGCGGCCCGACGCGGCGTCAAGGTCCGGCTTTTCGAGATGCGGCCGCAGGTCCACACGCCCGCGCACAAGACGGAAGGACTGGCCGAACTGGTCTGCAGCAATTCGCTCGGTTCCAATGATCCCCTGAACGCCTCCGGAATATTAAAGGAAGAAATGCGGCTGTTGGACTCGCTCGTCATTCGCACGGCGGATGGAACGACCGTCCCGGCCGGCTCGGCCTTGGCCGTGGAGCGCCAGGAGTTCTCCCGGCGGATCACCAAAGAGATCGAGAACCATCCCAACATTCGGGTCGTCCGGGAGGAGATAACCGAGGTGCCGTCGGACCGGGTCGCCCTGATCAGCACCGGGCCCTTGACCTCCGACAAATTGGCCGAATCGCTCCGGTATCTCACCCGCGCCGATCACCTTTATTTCTATGACTCCATTGCACCGATCGTCGATGGCGAGAGCATCGAAATGGACAAGGTATTTCGGGCCTCGCGATACGATAAGGGGGGTGCGGATTATATAAACTGTCCCATGACCCGGGAGGAATATGATCAGTTCTACCAGGCGCTTCTTGCCGCCGAGAAGGTCCCCTCCAAACCCTTCGAGAAGATCCCCTATTTTGAAGGATGCGTTCCGATCGAGGTCATGGCCGAGCGTGGCCGCGAGACCTTGGTGTTCGGGCCGATGAAACCCGTGGGTCTCGTCAATCCGCGCACCGGGAAAAGACCGTATGCCGTTGTGCAGCTTCGGCAGGAGGACGTGTTCGGTTCCTGTTACAATATCGTGGGCTTTCAGACCAAACTTACCTGGCCCGAACAACGTCGGGTATTTCGGCTGATCCCGGGTTTGGCCCAGGCCGAGTTTCTTCGCCTCGGAAGCCTCCACCGGAATACCTTTATCAACGCGCCCTTTGTGTTGAAAGAGTCGTTGCAGGTTCGAAGAAAGCCGACCCTCTTGTTGGCGGGGCAACTGGTGGGGGTCGAGGGATATGTCGAATCGGCCGCGATGGGCTTGATCGCGGGGATCAACGGAGCCAGATTATTAAAGGGTCTGGAGCCGGTTTCCCCGCCTCCGACGACGGCTCACGGGAGCTTGCTGGCGTACCTCACGCGGAGCAGCCCGCGACACTTCCAGCCAATGAACATCAACTTCGGACTTTTCCCGCACATCCCGGAAACGATCCGAGACAAGCAGTTACGGCGGAAGACGGTCGGGCATCGGGCGGTTGAGGATCTGAAACAATGGTGTCGGCAAAACAATCCTTTATAGAATACCTTCAGGTCGAGCGCGGGAGTTCGGCGCATACCCTCCGAAACTATCGGTCCGACCTGGAGCAGTTCGAGCGGTTTTTATTCTCCGCGCCCGATCCTGCCGCATCGCTCCATCGATCGGAAAAAAGCGCTTCCAGCAGGCCGACCCAAACATCGGGGAAGGAACCCGATTGGGCCGAGGTTGGACCGTTGAAAATACGGACCTACCTGGCCCATTTGAGGCAGACGGGGGTTCAAAAATCCTCCATGGCCCGCAAACTGGCCGTGATCCGGACCTTTTTCAAGTTTCTTCAGCGGGAAGGTCAATTAAAGAATAATCCCGCCCGCTTGGTGGCGACACCGAAACAGGAGCATCGGCTTCCGGCCTTTCTTGCCGTGGACGATGCCTCGGCCTTGATGGAGGCTTTTTCCGTCGATGAAAAGACCGGCGCGAGGAATCGGGCCATTCTGGAAACCTTTTATTCGACCGGTATCCGGTTGAGCGAACTGGTCGCCCTGAACGTCAATGACCTGTATCCGCTCGAAGGGCTGATTCGAGTCCAGGGCAAGGGCCGCAAAGAGCGGATCGTGCCGATCGGCTCCAAGGCCTTGGTCGCGGTCGAGTCGTATCTGGCGGTGGTTCCTTTTCGGCAATATCATGAAGAACGCCGTCCGCTTTTCCTGAACCGATTCGGAAAACGCCTGACGACCCGGACCGTGGCCCGGATCGTGGGTCGCGCGGGTTCACGGCTTCCCAAGGCCCCGCGGGTCACGCCGCATGCCCTTCGTCATAGCTTTGCAACGCATCTTTTGGACGGCGGCGCGGACCTTCGGGCGATCCAGGAATTACTGGGGCATGCGCGGCTCTCGACAACGCAACGGTATACCCATGTCACGACGGATAAATTGATCGAGGTCTACGACCGGGCACACCCTCGGGCCAAAAAAGATAGAGGGTAACCAACGACGGAATCCATGGCGCTCACGATTCATAGCACGACGATTCTATGCGTCCGCCACCGGGGCCGGGTGGCCATCGCGGCCGACGGCCAAGTGACGATGGGCACGACGGTGATGAAGCACAACGCCCGAAAGATCCGGAGGATGTATAACGACCAGATCCTGTCCGGATTCGCCGGGGCGACGGCCGATGCCCTGACGCTGTTCGAGAAGTTCGAGTCCAAGCTCGCCGAATACCGGGGCAATCTCACACGCTCCGCGGTGGAGCTGGCCAAGGACTGGCGAACGGACCGTGTCTTAAGACGGCTGGAGGCCCTCATGATCGTGGCCGACGCCGAACAGTCGCTGTTGATTTCCGGGACGGGGGACGTGATCGAGCCGGAAGACGGAATATTGGCCATCGGCTCCGGAGGGCCGTACGCCCTGGCAGCGGCCCGCGCGATGATCGATCGGCCGGATTTAACGGCGAAGGAGATCGTGGAGCGGGCGATGAAAATTGCCGGCGGTATCGATATCTATACCAATCAGGAAATTGTTGTGGAGGAGTTGAAGGATTGAGATGACCGGACCGGATGATCGAATGAACGCCCTTACACCCCGGGAGATCGTGAAGGAGTTGGACCGGTATATCATCGGCCAGGGCCAGGCCAAGCGGATGGTGGCGATCGCCCTGCGAAACCGGTGGCGGCGGCAGCAGCTTTCACCGGAGTTGCGGGAAGAAGTGTTGCCCAAGAATATCATCATGATCGGGCCGACGGGGGTGGGGAAGACCGAGATCTCCCGCCGGCTGGCCAAACTGGTGAATGCGCCCTTCATCAAGGTGGAGGCGTCCAAGTTTACGGAGGTGGGCTATGTGGGTCGCGATGTTGAATCCATGATCCGGGATCTGACCGAACTGGCGGTCAACATGGTCAAGATGCAGCATGCCGAGAAGGTCCAGGATCGCGCGGCGAAGCAGGCCGAGGAGCGGTTGTTGGACCTTCTCTTGCCGCCGCCCGCCCCCAAACCCCCGCCGGGAATTTTTGACGAGGGACGCCTTGAACCGACCCGGACGGAGCTCCCGGAATCCTACGAGCAGACCCGCGAGAAGCTGCGACAGCAGCTCCATGAAGGCAAACTGGACCACCGTCCGGTTGAGATCGACGTCAAAGAGAAGGCCCTGCCGGTCGGGGTTATTTCCAATGTCGGGATGGAAGATCTGGAGATCAATCTTCGGGAAATGTTCGGAGGGCTGTTTCCAGGGAAAAAGAAGAAACGGCGGGTGAAGGTTCCGGAGGCGCTTAAGCTGTTGACCCAGGAAGAGGGCCAAAAGCTGATCGATATGGACGAAGTCCTGCGCGAGGCGATCATGAAGGTGGAGCAGTCCGGGATCGTTTTCGTCGATGAGCTGGACAAGATTGCCGGCCGGGAAAAGGGGTTCGGTCCGGATGTATCCCGCGAAGGTGTTCAACGGGACCTTCTCCCGATCGTGGAAGGTTCCACGGTCAATACCAAGCACGGCATGGTTCGAACCGACCATATCCTTTTCATTGCGGCCGGCGCGTTTCATGTCGCGAAGCCGTCGGATCTTATCCCCGAACTCCAGGGTCGCTTTCCCATCCGCGTCGAGCTGGGCCCATTAACCAAAGAGGATTTCGTCCGCATCCTGACCGAGCCGAGGAACGCGCTGATCAAACAATACATCGCCTTGATGGAAACGGAAGGCATCACGCTCGAATTTAAGGCGGACGCCATCGAGGAAATCGCCTCGATCGCGGTGTTGGTAAACGAGCGGACGGAGAATATCGGCGCGCGACGGCTGTTCACCATTCTAGAGAGGCTGCTGGACGACGTGGCCTTCGACGCGCCGGATCGAACCGAGAAGAAGATGACGATCGACGCGAAATATGTCCGAGAACGGCTGAACGACATTATTAAAAGCGAGGACCTGAGTCGGTATATTTTGTGAGCCCTGGCCTTGACAGGAATGTGGAAACGACGGACGGGATCCGGATCCATTACCTTCTGAGTGAGCCGACCGAACAGCGAGCCCCGACGTTTCTTTTTATCCATGGTTTGGGAAGCAACTGGACGCGGTGGAAACGCCTTGCGGAGGAGCCGTTTTTCAAATCGCACCGCCTGATCATTCCGGATCTCCGGGGTCACGGCGGCTCGATCGCAAGGCGGGGAATCGATGCGGACGGATTTGCAGCGGATCTCGAAGTGATTTTAAAAAAAGAAGGCGTCGAACAGCCGGTGGTGATCGGGCACTGCCTGGGCGCGAACATCGCGGTACGGGTTTGGGAACGCAGTCCCCGGAGCCTGCGGGCACTGGTCCTTATTGAGCCGTTCGTCACCGAAGATCTGCAGCCCGCCTGGAAGATTCTTCATGCGGTCTTAAGCCCGATCCTCGGCCTGGTTGGGTGGATGGCCAGGAGGCTCAATGGCCTCGGTCTGAAACGAGCGCGATACCGGTTCATCGATTATTCCACGTACGACGATTGGGTGAGGCCCCGGCTGACAAGCTTCTTCAACGTCGTCCGCTTTATGGGCCCCTGGCTGGATCTTCAATGCATGCCGATAGCCAGTTATATCGCGTCATTTCGCGTTTTGTTCCGTTATCGGCCCCCTTGGGGGACCATCGATATTCCCACGCTGGCCTTGATCGCACGGCAGGGTGGGGTCATGTCGCCGGACCCCGGGGCGGGGCCCTTCGACCGGACGGAGGTTCAGACGGTCGGGATCGAGGCGAGCCATTTTGTGCTGACCGACAATCGTAAAGATGTGGTTCACCAGATCCAGTTGTTTGTCGAGGGTTTCACCCAGGGATGACCGTGGAAAAGTTGATCGAGAAAGCGAAGATACTTATCGAGGCGCTGCCGTATATCCGGGCTTTTTCCGGAAAGACGGTTGTCATCAAGTACGGCGGCAAGGCGATGACCGAGGAAGCACTGAAAAATGCCTTCGCCCAAGATGTGGTCCTGATGAAATACATCGGTCTCAATCCGGTGGTGGTTCACGGCGGCGGGCCGCAGATCAATCTCATGATGAAACGGCTGGGGCTGGAACCGAAGTTCGTCAGAGGGGTCCGCGTGACGGATTCCCAGACGATGGAAATCGTCGAGATGGTCTTGGGGGGAATGATCAACAAAGAGATCGTGTCCTTGATCAACAAGCATGGGGGACGTGCGGTCGGCCTGACCGGCAAGGACGGCCGGCTGATTCGGGCCAAAAAAATGAGGGGCGGGAACGGCTCCTCCGGGAGCGACGAGCCGATTGATATGGGCCTGGTCGGGGAAGTGGAAAAGGTCGATCCGCAGGTGATTCGGAATCTCGATCAGGATCGATTCATTCCGGTCATCGCGCCGATCGGGGCGGATGCGGAAGGACGGACCTATAACATCAACGCCGACTGGGTCGCGGGGGCCGTGGCGTCGTCGCTCAAAGCCGAAAAACTCCTGCTCCTGACCGATGTCAAAGGCATTCTGGATGAACAGGGAAAACTGCTTCCGACGATTTCGAAAAAGGACGCGGCCCGTCTGATCAAGCAGGACATCATCAAAGAGGGGATGCTTCCGAAAGTAAAGGCGGCCCTCTCGGCCGTCGAAGGAGGAGTGACCAAGGCCCATATCATCGACGGCCGTGTGCCCCACGCCCTGCTGCTGGAGATCTTCACGGACAAAGGGATCGGCACCGAAATCACGGCGTAGCCACGGCAGGGGATGGGGAGCAATCCGGCCATGAAATATGCCATAATCACTGCGGCGTATTTAGCGGTCGTGGGTCTCATCGCGGTTCCGTTGCATTTCTACGGGTTCAGGCGGACGCTGCGGACCTTCGATTTGACCTTTTTCGGGGTCGCCTTCATTTTAAGCGCCTTCGGCGAGCTGGCCAATATTATGTCGACAAACTGGCGGTATCACCCGAAGTTTTTCGGAATGACGACGACCGGGGCCGTGGCCGTCGGCATCCTGGCGGCCCAACCGGTTCTCCACCTCGCCATCGGATACGGATTTCTTACGCTGCGTCGGTGGGCCTTCTACTTGGCCATATTCTACGCCGGCGATGTCTTGACCAGTACCGTACTGGGATTCGTTCAGGAAGGGTTCGGACGCATCCGCACCATTTTTTTGGTTTTCTTGACGCCGTTCTTGATTTATATCATCGCTCGACGGGCACAATTTAAAAGGTGACCGATCATGGCGAAGAGCCCAAAACCCCCTTCTCCCGAAAAGAGGAAATATCCGCGCGCCCCGATCTCGATTCGGATTCAGTATCAACAACCCCAGAAGGGAATCAAGGAAGGGTTTACGGCCATCATGGGCGGCGGGGGGCTGTTCATCGATACCGTTTCCCCTCTACCGATCGGAACGCCCGTCAGCCTGGAGTTTGGTCTTCCGGGCCAAGTGGGTTCGGTCAGAGTGGACGGCCAAGTGGCCTGGGTCCGTTCCGACTTTGATCCGAAAGGGTTTTCCCCCGGGATGGCTATTCAATTTCGGAAGATCAACGAAACCGACCGCGAAAAAATCAAACAGTTTGTCATGCGCGTCCTTCTGGGTCAATCGGAAAGCCATCCATGAAAAACCCCCGCGCAGCCGCCGTACTCTCCGCAATCTTTCCGGGTCTCGGACAGTTTTATAACCGGCAATGGTTCAAGGGCATCGGTTTTTTTATCGCATCCGGAGTGTTGAGCGGGATGGTGACTGAACGATTTCCGGCTGAGGAGCTGATGGCCGGAGACACGTCGCACGCGGGAAAGGCCCTGGGTCTTTTGTTGGTCTTGCTGGCCCTTCTGGTCTGGAGCATGGTGGATGCCTATCGTTCGGCCAGGATGGTTCCGCCCAGGAAATAGCCTGGAAGGGATCATTCAAAATCGGGTCGCTCAAATCACCGAGGCCCGATTGAAGGAACATCTCAAACGGATCGTTGGCATCCGGCATCATCGGTCGGCCCCCGCGGCGCTGGAGGCGGCGGGCGATTATATCACGGATCAATTCCGAGCCGCTGGCCTCTCGGTTCGTCACCACGGGTTCGAAGCCTTTGGCCATCAAAACCGGAATGTCGTCGGATCAATTCGTGATCGAGCCGGAAATGTTACGGGCCGGCCCCTCTTGATTCTGGCGGCTCATTATGATACGGTGGCTCAAAGCCCGGGCGCGGATGATAACGCCAGCGGCGTGGCCGTTATGCTCGAGACGGCCCGAACGTTGGCCGATTTGGATCGGCCGGGTCGGGTCCTTTTTATCGGGTTCGCCCAAGAAGAACAGCAATGCCTGGGAAGCACGCATTACGCCCTCAAAGCCCGACGGTCGGGTCTCAACATTCGGGGGATGATCGCCCTGGAATGCGTCGGCTACGCCAGCCATGAAACCGGTTCACAGCAGCGCCTGACAGAGCTTCCGATCCCCGTTCCGGATGTGGGAAATTTTTTGGGTGTGGTGGGGAATCCGGAGGCGGCGGCGTTGAAGCAGCGATTTGAGAGTGCGGCCGGTCGTTTTGTGCCGGATCTGCCCGTCGTGGGTCTTGTCGTCCCGAACGCGGGGCGAGATTTTCCGGACACCCGCCGGAGCGACCATGCTCCGTTCTGGGATGTCGGCTATCCGGCCCTGATGCTGACCGACACCGCGAACTTTCGAAACCCTTGGTATCATCAACCCGGGGATCGGTTGGAGACCTTGGATCTTCCCTACATGGCCAAGGTGACAAGAGCCATCGTGGCTTTTCTGGTCGAAGCGGCATTGACGGAGGAGTGATCATGCGGATACGGTTTAACGCCCCTGGCTTTTCACATTATCTTCGGGTTGGGAGAGGAAGCGGTTCGAGAGCGCAAACGGGATTTCTGATTTGGGTCGCCGGCATCCTCTTTTTCTGCGCGACCGGAGTGGCTCTGGCGGATCAGGTCGAGGATCTTTTGAAAATGCTCCAGTCCAAAACCCCAATGGACCGCCGGGAAGCCGCACACGAGTTGGGCAGGCTCAAAGATCCGCGTGCCGTTTCGCCGTTGATTGCAGCGCTCAAAGATGAGGAGCCCATGGTCCGGCTGGATGTCTCCGGCGCCTTGATCGAGATCGGCAAGCCGGTGGTCGATCCTCTCATCGAGGCCGTGAAACACGACAACGACCCCATTTTTTTATGGAATGCCATCCGGGTCTTGGAAGAAGTGGGAGATCCCAAGGCGATCGAACCGCTCAAAGAGATTGAGCAGAAGCATCCGGATCCATCGATCCAACAGATCGCGAAGTATGGATTGGAAAAGCTTCAGCGCGCCCAAAAGCCTTGACCCACGGTTCGCCGGAGTGGCGGAATGGCAGACGCAGCGGACTCAAAATCCGCCGAGGGCAACCTCATGAGAGTTCAACCCTCTCCTCCGGCACCAGATTCTTTGCGGAACATAAATTCTTTACCTTCGAGCCTTGGATCCCTGGAGCCATAGAAACGGGTTAAGTCGGTAAATCTTCATTGAGCACGATTCTCCAAAGCGATCCTTCCCTCACCGCAAGAGACCGACTGATTTTTGCCCTCGATTATTCGAACCTGGACGAAGCAAAAAAGGCCGTGGTCTCTTTAAATGGGCACGTCGGTTTGTTCAAGGTGGGGCTGGAGCTTTTCGTAGGTTCGGGGCCCGCCATCTTCAAGGTTATTTCGGAACACAGTGATTGCGGCGTTTTCCTTGACCTGAAATTTCACGATATCCCGGAAACGGTTCAGGCCGCCGCGAGGGCCGCCGCGGCCTATAAGGTCCGATTTGTAACGGTACATGCCTCGGAAGGGAAGAGGCTGCTCAAAACGGTTGTCGATCAAATACACAGCGACACCAAGGTGCTTGCCGTTACGGTCTTGACCAGTTTTGGGCCGGAAGATATGCGGGATTCAGGATTGAATACCCGCCTCGACATCCCCGAACTGGTTCTCCGGAGGGCCCAATGGGCGCATGAGGCGGGTTGCGCCGGCGTGGTCTGCTCCGGATCGGAGGTCCGGCAGGTCAAAGAGAGAATCGGTCAGGACTTGATCGTTGTTGTCCCGGGGGTTCGTCCGGAATGGACCGCGGTGCCTAACGATGATCAAGTTCGGGTCACGATCCCGCGCCAGGCCATACTGGACGGCGCGGACTACGTTGTCGTGGGCCGTCCGATCCGAAAGGCAAAGGACCCCGTACAAGCGGCAGACCGGATCGTTGATGAGATCAAAACGGCTCTCGGTCATCTTTCCATCCAGTCCTGATTGCCCGTTTGGGAACCTTCTTATTGTGTGGGATCCCACACGCGATGACTTGACTTCTCGTGGGAAACAATATGATAATATAAAATAAAGTGAGCGACGCGATGACTGAAATCACCGAGACCACAACCCCTGCAGAGTTAGATCTTCGGGGGGTAATGTGTCCATATAACTATGTGAAAACAAAATTAAAATTGGAATCGATGGAGGTTGGGCAGATTCTGTCGGTGATTGTGGATGATGGCGAGCCGATTCGTAACGTCCCCCGTAGCATCGCTGAAGACGGGCACACGATTCTCAAAAAAGAAAAGGTTGGTAACTCCTTTCGAGTGTTGATTCGAAAACAAGGCTGATCACAAACCGCCGTTAATATCAAAGTATTATACGTTATACAGGGTCTAACGACTGGCCTGTCCCACCCCTCAAAGAATTCTTATGTCGTCCTCCCGTCTTTTATTTATCATCTATAATTAAGGTGATGTCACCCTGTTCTCATCAGGCGGTTTTTGATCGACGAGTTCTTTCGAAGATTCCGAACACCGCCATCCGAGGCGGCCTGCGGGCTTGGGTAGAGAAATCCTCCCTATGCGATTGACGCTCATTAATAAAATGCTGCTCGGTTTTTCGATCATGGTCCTGCTGACCTTGTTGACCGGGTTGTACGCCGTCGTGAGTCTGCGGGACATTCGCCGGATGAGCGACGCCGTTGTTCAAAGAGACCTTCCCATAATTGAAACCGCCGGTCAGATGACGGAAAACCTATTGGCCCAAGATCTCTATGAGAAGCGCTCCGTCATACTTCGGGATCCGGCGGTCCGGACCCTGTTCTTCAACCGAAGTGACGAATTTCGCCTCAAACTGGCCCAGCTGAATTTTTCATCTCCGGAGGACGAAGACCTCAAAGGACGAATCCACAGCCTCCATCAAGAGTACGACCAGTTTTTTAAGGAAGAACAAGACTATCTCGACCGCAAGCAGGAGTCGATGGCGAAGGCGGTTTCGGAAGGTCCGATGCAGTCCCGTTTAAATGAAATGGTGAAGCTGCTTCGAGAGTTCGAACGCCGTGGCCGCGAGGATCAAAACTCGAAGACCCTACAGGCCAATCAATCGAGTCTCCAAGCGTTTAACATCACGGTGGTATTGGTGACGATCAGTTTTTTCTTCGGCGTCGGGTTTGCCGTGTTCATCAATTCCAGTCTGACCTATTCGATCAAGCAGCTTCAGGAGGCGGCGCATTACATCGGCCAGGGGCTGTTTGACCGGGCCCTGAATGTCAAAGCTACGGAAGAAGTTCAGGAATTGGCGGAGTCTTTTCGTTGGATGTCGAAGCGGTTGAAGGAATTGGGCGAGATGAATCTGGACGCCAATCCCCTTACGCGCCTTCCGGGAAACTTGGCCATTGAAAAGGCCCTGTTGACCCGGCTCCAGGAGAAGGTACCCTTTGCTTTTTGCCTGGTCGATCTGGACAACTTCAAGGCGTTCGGCGATCGATATGGATATATCCGGGGCAGCGAGGTCTTGAAAAAAGTGGCCGGTATTTTGACCGAGGCCGTCAAGGCGCTCGGGTCGGTACCGGATTTCCTCGGGCATATCGGCGGAGACGACTATGTCATCATTACGGACCCTCTGCGCATGGAAAAATTGTGTGAAAAAGTCATTCATGATTTTGATGAGACCATTCCCGGTTTTTACGACGAGGAGGACCGTCAAAGGGGTTACATAATTTCCCGCGACCGCAAGGATGTTGAACAACAGTTTCCGTTCATGACCGTTTCGATCGCAGTGGTCACCAACCAGAAGCGCGCGATCACCAGTCCCATGCAGGTTGCAGAAATCGCCGCGCAACTCAAGCAGTACGCGAAGACCTTTCCCCGCAGCGTTTATGTCGTGGACCAACGGAGGACCGCTTGAGCGTCGGGGAAAGGGTTTGTCGGATGGGCGCATCGTTTCACGGGACGCTTCGACGCCGGGGGGCCGGGTTTTTCGTCCTCCTTCAACTTTTATCGAGCTGTTCGGGCTTTGCGGCCCCGGTGAAGGAACCCACCGCGGCCGCCGAGCATTTCAAGACGGCCAACGCGTATTTTGAAGCGGGTCGGTATCCCGAGGCCATTAAGGAATACCGGTACGTGGCGGATCAATTTCCAAACGATGAACTCGCGGCCGAAGCGCAATACCGGGCGGGCTATACCGGGATTTATTTTAGGAATACGGATTCCGACTACGGGATGGCCGTGAAAGATTTTCAAAAATTGATTCAGAAGTACCCGAACAGCTCTTGGAAAGATCCCGCCGAAAATTGGTTGAATGTTTTGACCCAGTGGGAGGTTATTAAGACGGAAAAAGAGAAACTCAAGAGCGACCTTCAGCGTTTGCTGGACCTCGACATGCAATCCGAGAAGAAGCGACGGGAATTGAAATAAATCACCACATCGATGATAGAGGGCGACAACCCTCGATGATCAGCGTAATTTCTCCCCGGATGGATCCTCCCTCCATCTTTGCGATGACCTGAGAAAGTCTACCCCGGATGATTTCTTCAAACAGCTTGGTCAATTCACGGGCCACCACGGCCCGGCGGTCGCCCCAAATCTCGTGCAGATCGTGAAGACAACGAACCAGGCGATGGGGGGATTCGTAGAGAATGATCGTGCGGGGTTCGTCTTTCAGGGTCCGGAGGTGTTTGATTCGTCCGGCGTGCTTCTTCGGAAGGAAGCCCTCGAATAGGAAAGCATCCGTGGGGAGACCGGATACAGTCAACGCGGCAAGGAAGGCGGATGGTCCGGGAACGGGAGAAACAGGTATCCCGGCTTGAATGCAACGGTTGATCAGATAGTATCCTGGATCCGAAATCCCCGGTGTGCCGGCATCCGTAACGAGGGCGATCGAACGGCCTTCTTTGAGTCGCTGAACCAGGACCGCGGTTTTTTCCTCTTTATTGTGATCATGGTAGCTCGTCAGGGGCGTGTGTATTTCATAGTGGTTGAACAGTTTTTGGGTATGGCGGGTGTCCTCCGCCGCGACAAGATGGACTTCCTTGAGAGTTCGGAGCGCCCGCAATGTGATGTCTTCCAGATGACCGATCGGGGTGCTGACAACGTAAAGACAGCCGGATTTTGTGTCGTCCATAAATGGGAACCGATATTATTTAATACATTGGCACGATTGAGGCGATAGTATAGGCGTTTATAGATATCAAAGCAAGAGAGCTTGATATCGGTCGGGTGATCTGATATATTATAATGATTTTATACGTAAGTAAAATCGAGGTGTTATGCATATCGCCGTTGTTGGGACAGGATATGTCGGTCTTGTGACCGGCGCTTGTTTTGCCGAGTTTGGTGTCCATGTCACCTGTGTGGATAAAGATGTGGAAAAAATTGAGGCCCTCCGAAAAGGCCAGATCCCTATTTACGAACCGGGCTTGGCTGAAATGGTCGCCAAAAATAGGGCCGGTGGCCGTCTCGATTTTACCACCGATATCGCCGGGGCGGTTCGAGGGGCGCTGGCCGTCTTCATTGCGGTTGGGACGCCTCCCCGGGGAGACGGGTCGGCCAATCTGGCCTATGTGGAGAGCGTGGCCGAAACGATCGCCCGACATCTCGATAGCTATAAACTGATCATTACCAAAAGCACGGTACCGGTGGGAACGGGAGAGCGGCTTCGTAAGATCATCGGGAAAAATCTCAAAGAGCATTTAGACTTTGACATTGTTTCCAATCCCGAGTTTTTACGAGAAGGTTCGGCCATTGAGGATTTTTTAAGGCCCAATCGCGTGGTGATCGGAACAAACAGTCCGCAGGCGGAAGCGATCATGAAAAACCTCTATCGACCGCTCTACCTGATCGAGACTCCGTTCATTGTAACGGATGTGGCAACGGCGGAGATGATTAAATACGCCTCCAATGCCTTTCTGGCCACAAAGATATCCTTTATCAATGAAATGGCAAATCTTTGCGAAAAGGTCGGAGCGGATGTGCATCAAGTGGCGAAGGGGATGGGTTTGGACGGTCGAATCGGCCCCAAATTTCTCCATCCGGGTCCCGGCTTCGGTGGGTCCTGCCTGCCCAAGGACACGCTGGCCCTGGTTCAGATGGCCAGGCAGAATGAGTGTGAATTAGAACTCCTCAATGCGGTGATCCGTGTCAATGCGAAACAGAAGGCCGTGATGGTTCAGAAAATTCTTCAGGCCTTGGGAGGTGCGGACGGAAAAAATTTGGCCGTTCTTGGACTGGCCTTTAAACCGAACACGGACGATATTCGGGAGGCCCCGGCGATCGAGATCATCCAAACCCTGGTGAAAGCAGGGGTGAAGATCCGCGCATATGACCCGGCGGCCATGCATGAAGCCCGGAAGATCTTAAAAGAGATACGCTATTGCGAGGATCCCTATGATACGGCGGAGGATGCGGACGCCGTAGTTTTGATAACAGAGTGGAACGAATTTCGCAGCCTCGATTTGAGCCGACTTCGCCAATCGGTACGCAACCCCATCTTCATTGATCTCCGCAACGTCTACGACGAACAGCGCATGAAACAGGCCGGTTTTCGGTATGTCGGTGTAGGAAGGGGAAGAGAAGCCATCTGATTAACCGGCCCCCAAGGGGAGAGGAGAACCCCGCCTGCTTTTCCCCGGCCTGTTTATGTTTCCTTTAATACCGATGGAGAGCACCTTCAAAAAACCCGAGCGTCGGATGAACACCCGGATTCCTTTTTTTGAGTTCGGTTCATCCAGCCGCGGTATTATTGGTCGGGGCCTCGGCGTGCTTATGGTGATGGTTTCAGCCGTCTCTCCCGGTCGGGCCGAGACGTCCGCCGCCCCTTTTCAGCAACAGCTTGATCAGGTCCGGGTCAAATTCGCCCTCATTAAGACGGACCTGATTCGCCGGTATCAAGCCGACGAAACCCCTTTGGAGGGGGCGAATCATTCCTCCCGACCTCCCACATCTCGGGACTCCGCGGGACTCGCCGCGGGAGGGTCCGCTCCGGGGGACGTAACCTCGCAAGGAATCGAGACCCGTCTACGGGAAATTGCCGTCTTGACGAATCGACTTCAAGGGAGGGGCGAGCGGCCGGTCTCATCCGACGACGCCGGCCCACCTTCGGCCGAGGAGATGCGGCTCCAGCTGGCGAACCGATTGTCGGAGGCGAACCTGAGTTCACAGGCAGAGCCGATATTGAAGGATTTGGCGATCCAGAGCCGTCGCCCCCCGATCGCGGCCGAGGCGTGGTTTCGATTGGAAAGATTGTACTATCGGCAGGGTGATTATCCGCAGGCGCTCGGGGCCTTCTTTAAGATTCCGATGAATAAAACATGGCCGTTTCGGGAGGAAGCCACCTACCTGGCCGGGAACAGCTATCTTTATCTTAAGGACAATCTTAAAGCGATCGATCTTTTGAGCAAGATCGGGGAAGGAAGCGATTATTACCCCTTTGCAGTATATTCAAGCGGCCTGGCCTATCTGAATCTGGGAGATGCGTGGTCTTCGACTCAGCTCCAGTTTCAGAAACTCGTCGGCCTGAACCCCAAGGAGGATCCCGTTCTTCAGGAATTGATTAACAAGACGCGCGTGACCCTGGGGTTTTTCTTTATGGATCAGAAACGCTATCCGGAAGCCGTGGCGGTCTTTGAAGCGATACCTCCTCAGAGCCGCTACCGTGCACAGGCCCGATTCGGGCTTGGCAAGGCCTTTATGGGAATGGAGGACTGTGTGAAGGCCATCGTGGTATTTAAGGATCTAATCGTGCAGGCGGCCTCCCAATCGGATGCCCTGGAGGCCCATCTTCAGATCGGGAGCTGTTATTCGAAGCTGAGCGCCTATCATCGGGCCGTGGACAGTTATCAAGATGCGCTCAAGGCCTATTCCGAGCGTGCGGGGAGTTTAAAAAAACTTGTTCAGGAAATTAAGACGAGGAATCTGGAAGACTGGATGATTAAATCGGGAACGGAAAAATCCGCTGACGGGGCCCCGTTCGTTTTTCTAACTCCGAGCCTGGCGAGGGAACCCGGGTTTACGGAGTTGGTGAATGTGTATGCCGAGTGGTTCCGACTCCACGAGGAGATGGCGGAGGACGTTCGGCGGGACGGAAACCTTGCCGGGCGTAAGATGGAGCAGGGCACGGGTCCGGATCTCGGGCCCCTTCATATGAAGATGCAGGAACTTGGACAGGATTTGGACAAACTCCTCCGGGCTTCCGCCACCCACCAGATCTCATCTCAACTGGCCCAGATTGACGAACTGGCCCTCCGTGCGAACTTGGGAATCGCCAAAAACATGACGTTTATGCAGGACCATGAAACGGTGCCCTAGAAAAAATCGATGGATTCAAAACCGCCCCGCGAAGATGGGGATGATTCTCGCTGTTACGGCGTTGTGGAGCGAATTGGGCGGTTGCTCCGCTTACCGCAATCCGGACGACTTGTCCCCGCATGAGATCAAAACCGTCGTGACGGAAGTGATGGAAGACCAGGCGGCCCCCAGCTCCAAAGACTATACATTAAAATCTTTGGACCAATACGAAGACAGCCTCTTCAACGATTCCGGACAAAGGAGTGAGCTCAGGGCCAGAACCATGCACCGTTTGGCCGATCTGTACCTGAAGCTGGAAGAGTTGGCCTATCGCCGTCAGCTTGAACGATATAATCAGCTGCTTCGGCAATCACAACAAGGTCGGAAGAGCGGGCGCCCGGTTCTACCCAAGATCGATCACATGCGTTCCCGAAGGATCTACGAAAAACTGCTGGCCGAGTATCCCGATCGCCCCGACAACGATCGGGTGCTCTACCAGTTGGCGCACATTTATGACGATGAAGGGCAGATCCAGCCCGCGATGGCTTCGATGCAACGACTCGTGGAGCGGTACCCCTCCAGCCCGTTGCGACAGGAGGCGGTCTTCCGCATGGCCGAGGCGTATTACGACTCGAACCGCTACCGACAGGCCCGGGCCGCTTATGAACAGGCGGTCAGCGCGAAGGATCCCACTCTGGCGGAGCAGGCGATGTACAAGTTGGGCTGGACTTATCTTTCGCTTCAAGAATACGAGAGCGCGGCGGGGATGTTTGTGCGGCTGGTCGATCGGAAACGGGTCGTGAAGTCCGGCGGTCAACCGCAGCTTGATCCGACGGGAATGACGGCCGCCGAGTGGGATGAAGTGCTGGAGTATATCCGGGGCATGGCGTTCGCCTTTTCCTATATGGGACCGCCGACAAAGATCCAAGATTATTTCGAGAAAACAGGACACCGGGACTACGAGTCGCTGATCTATCGAAAGCTGGGGGATCTGTACATGGCCCAGAAGCGGGTCCAGGATGCGGTCGGAACCTACGAAGCCTTCATCAAAACCTATCCCCTCCATCCCGACGCTCCCGCCGTGCAAATGCAGATCGTCGAGGCCTACCAGCAATTAAAATTGGTGGATTTGGCCAATCGCGCGCGCATAAATTTCGTGGAACGCTTCGGCGAAGAAAGCCTGTGGTACCAAAAAGCCTCGGTCGATTCCCGGGAAAAAGTTCGACCGTTTTACCGCCAACTCACCAGTCAACTGGCCCTGTTCTATCACTCGGAAGCGCAGCAAACAAAGCGGCCTGCGGATTATGAAAGGGCCCTGATGTGGTACCGACGCTACCTGAAGGCGTTTCCGAGAGAGCCGGACGCGCCCCGGATGAATTTTCTTTTGGCGGAGGGCCTTTTCGAACTGCAACGCTACCCGGAGGCCGCGGATGAATATGAGCACACCGCTTACGGTTATTTCCTTCACCATGACAGCGCGGAAGCGGGATATGCCGCCGTCACGACGCTGGATAAGATCATGAACCGGGAGGGTCCAGCCTCCCCGTCGGATCCGTGGGGGAGGCGGCTCGCTCAGGATTGTAAGCGTTTCGCGGAGAGCTTTCCCAACGATCCCCGAGCCGCGGCGATCCTTTGGAAAGGGGCCGAGACCTATTACCGTGCCGGGAATCTTCCGGCGGCCCGTTCCATGGCCGAAACGATCGTAAAGACCTCCCTCCCGATAGATCCCACGGCGGTAAAGGCCCAACGACTGATCGCCCGAACGTATTTCGAGGCCGGAGCGTATGAGCAGGCCGCGGCGGCCTATCGGCGCCTGGCGCGAAGCGGGGGAGAGGCTGGAGACGACAAGGAAGTGAGACAGTTATGGGCATCGTCGTTATACAAGCAGGGGGAAGTTTTTAAAAATGCCGGAAAGTTGCGGGAAGCGCAGACGGAATTCATGCGGGTTCAGGCCGAAGTGCCGGGAAGCGACGTGGCCCCGGTGGCCCTGTACGATGCGGCCAGCGTGGCCCTGCTCCGAAATCAGAGAGACGAGGCGCTGCAACTGTTTCAGATCCAGATGCAGCGCTATCCAACTCATGCCTTGAGTCAAAAAGTACCGGAGGTATTGCTGCAGGTGGAGCGCAATCTCCTGGAAACCGGGAAAATACAGGAAGCCCGGTCCTTCTCGGAAAAGATTAAATCGATCCAGGTTTCATCGCAAGAGGATCTGGCCTACCGCTCCGAACGGCTGCTGGCGGACCGCTATTTTGAGGAAAAGGCCTATGACCAGGCGGCGACCGCCTACCGAAAACTTGCCCAGGAGGAGGCCTCGGCCAAAAATCAAGAACGGGAAGAGCTGAAACGGCTATGGGCCTCCGCTTTATACAAGCAGGCCGAGGGTCTCCGCAAGGCCGGAAAACTGCAGGAGGCGCAGGCCGGTTTCATGAGAGTTCAGAGCGAAATGGCTGGAAGCGAGGTCGCACCGATTGCCTTGTTTGATGCCGGAAACATCGCCCTGGCTCGGAGAGATCTCGACGGAGCGGTCCAGGCCTTTACGACCTTGACGCGGGAATATCCGTCGTCCGAATACAGTCCTCGCGCGACGATACAAGTGGCCAGGATCCATGAGCAAACCGGCCGCTTGGAGGATGCAGCCCGGGAGTATGCATCTGTGGTAAACTTGAACCTGGATCGTAAAACCGCGGGCGAAATGCTGTTATCAGCCGGTCGGCTCTACGAGCAACTCGGAGACTGGGCCAAAGCGGATGAGGTTTACGGTACCTATCTGGCCCAATTCTCCGGCGAGTACCAACAGGTGGTAGAGACCACATATAAATTGGCCTGGGCCAAACTCCAGCAAGGCCGCCGCCAGGACGCCCTGCCTATTCTTCAGACCTTGATCGATCGGTACGGACAGGGTGAGACGGCCGGATCGCCGGTGGCTTACTACATCGCCAAGGCACATTTATTGAGGGCGGATGATCTCGCGAACCAGTTTGACGAGGTGAAGCTTATTTCCCCCCTCGAACAAAACCTGGACCGAAAGAAAAAATTGCTGAAAGATGTTTTGGAGGAATATGCCCAGGCGGCCGACTTTAACGTGTCCGAGGTCACGACGGCCGCCACCCAGAAAATAGGGACGGTGTTCGAAAAATTCCGGACCGCGCTCTTGGAATCCGAGCGCCCGCAGAATTTAACGCCTCAACAACTGGAGCAATACAATTATCTTCTCGAAGAGCAGGCCTATCCGTTCGAAGAAAAGGCGATCGCGGCCTACGAAAGCAATGTCCATCGGGCGCAACAGTTGGGTTTGTACGATTCCTGGGTCAAGCAAAGCTACGAAGATCTGGCGCGGCTGATCCCGGCCCGTTATCATAAGCCGGAACTGGATGAAATCATCCACAGGGAAGCGGCCATCAACCCATGAAAAGCGTCGGACGATCCGGAATATTTTCGGGCCTCCCGGTTCTCCGGGCGACGGTAGGAGGGCTGGTTTTTTTGGCGGCGATCGGGTGCGCTTCGGTGAATGCGCCGAGGGATTCGGCGCCGCCGGGTTCCACGGAGAAAGGAAGGTCCCGTGCGGATAACGCCTCACCGGCGAACGGAGAGCTCCGTTCCGAATACGGGCAGGGCCTCTCCTATCTGGAACAAGGGCAGCTTGATAACGCCCAACGGATCTTTGAGTCTTTGGCCCAATCCCATCCGGACGGGATTGAGGTTCATAATACACTGGGTGTTCTTTATCGTCGAAGGGGCATGCTGGACAAATCGATTGCGGAGTACAGGAAGGCGATCGTTTTATCCGAGTCGTTGACGTCCACTGTTTCGGGGCGGACGGTGTCCGCCGAGGTGTACAACAATCTGGCCATTGCGCATCGTGAGCACGGAGACTTTCGAAAGGCGGAGGAGGCGTATCAAAAATCCATAAAGCTGAATCCTAATTTGGCGGCCGCCTATTACAACCTGGGGGTGCTTTACGACCTTTATCTCAACCAGCCTACGGATGCCGTGCGGTGCTACCGGGAGTACGAGCGACTGGCGGGTCAGAATCAAACCGTGGAGGTCTGGATCGCGGACCTGGAACAGAGAACAACTCGCAAGACGGGAAATGTCGTTGGGCAACCCTAGCCGAAGGTTCATGATGATAACGATGGTCGGAATCGCTTTGACGGTGGGATCCGGCGGCCGCGGAGGGAGCTATGCCCAGGAAGCCCCAAAGACGCCGCCAAAGAGCCAGGGATCGGTTCAATTGAAGGAAATCGAGATCACCGGGAAATTAAAAGACGTCTTGGGGTCACTCAAGCTCTTGGAAACCGAGGTCGTCGGATCGGTCGAACGCCCTCGGCTGAGCTATTCGCTGCCCTGGAAAGATCCCGATCCGTCATTATTGGAGGAGGGAGACAGTCGGGGGGTATTTCTTGAGGAGATTTACACCCCGCTGGATAAGGACACGTACAGTCAAGAAATACGGTCGGAGAGGGCGCGCCAGGTTCCATAAACGGAAAGGAGACCCAATGGAAATTTTAAATGTGATCGGGAATTTTTTTATCGAGGGCGGGTTTTTCATGTACCCCGTTCTCTTCGTTGCCGCGCTTGGAACGGCCATAGTCATCGAACGGATGCTCTACATCACCCGGGCCTCGGCCAATGCGGACTCCCTTTGGCAGAAGGTGCGGTCCGCCCTGGCGGATCAGCGGATTGATGAGGCCATCAAGCTCTGCCAATCGAGTACGCGTCCGATTTATCGCGTGCTCGCGGCGGGCCTTAAGGCGGCCAAGCCCACGGGCGCGCGGGAACCCATCCAGCGATCGATGGAAGAGACGATGCTGGAAGTCCTTCCCCCCCTGGAGCGACGGACGCCCTACCTTCCGATCCTGGCCAATGTGGCCACGTTGTTGGGACTGCTGGGGACGATCATCGGCGTGATCGAGGCCTTTTCGGCCGTCTCCGCCGCCGACCCGTCCCAAAAGGCGGTGCTCCTGGCCCGCGGTATCTCGGTCGCCCTCAATATGACGGCCTTCGGGTTGATGGTCGCCGTTCCCTTGATTCTGTTCTACGCGTTTCTTCAGTCCAGAACCACAAAGATTGTCGATTCCCTGGACCAATATTCGACGAAGCTGGTCAACTTTTTCGCGAATCGCCAGCCAACGGGCGCGAGCCTGGAAAGGAGTCAAGGACATGTTGCCGCGGTCCCGAAGACGAGTTAGGCGGATGGAATCCACCGAAATCGATCTGACCCCGTACATGAATCTGCTGGTGGTTCTGGCCCCGTTTCTCCTCATCACGGCAGTCTTCACCCGCCTGGCGGTTCTGGAGATCTATCTTCCGCCTCCGGCATCGGCCGAATTGATGAGCCAGTTGCCTTCCCCCGACGAACCGCTCGTCCTGACGATTTCGATCACTGAAAAAGGGCTGGTGGTGGCCAACGGGAATAAGATCATCAGCTTCGTCCAGCCGACCTCACAGGGGCAGGACCTGCAAACGCTCTCGACCGTGCTCCAGCAGATCAAAGCCCGGTTTCCGACGGTGGACAACGCGATCATCCTCAGCAAGCCGGATATTGCGTATGACGAACTGGTTAAGGTGATGGACGCGACGAGAGTCGCCTTTGTGGTCACCGAAGGCCGGAAAACCAGTTATTCGTTGTTTCCGAATATCTCACTGGGGGAGATCCAATGAGAAAAAGTCATATGCGGGCCCGGTCTCGATTCTCGGAACGCCGGAAGGGAGCCACGACGGTCTCCACGGTTTTAACCCTCACGTCCCTTGTGGACCTGTTCACAAACCTGGTGCTTTTTCTTCTCTATAACTTTTCGGGTGAGGCCTCGGCCATCCCGGCCGCGGAGCATATGAAGCTGCCGGAATCCCTGGCCCAGCTCACGCCCCAGACGACCCTGACCGTTATGATCACCCGATCCGACATTCTTGTGGATGGGACAAAGGTGGCCGAGATCGGTCAGGTCTTGAAGGAAAGTGATCTTTTGATTCCGGCCCTCAAAAAAGAGATGGACTACGCGGCCGAGAGGGGGAAATATTTTTCGAACATCAGCGCCGGAAAACCCTTTGAGGGTCGTGTCACGATCCTGGGCGATAAGAATATTCCGTTTCGATTGCTGGAAAAGGTGATGTACACCTGCAGTCAGGCCGAGTTCGGGCAGATCGATCTCGCCGTGATTCAGAAAGAGTCCGCCGGATGATTTCGATTTGGGGAGGTCAGGACAGCGACCAAAACTTTAAACGGATCGCCTGGACCTGCGTCCTGCTCTATGGTGTGGCCGCCCTCGCGTTCAACCTCCTCACCGTCAAAACGCCATCGCGCTCGGACTATACCCGCATCGATCCTCGGATCGCCCGCCTGATCGTTGAGGCCTCGAAACCCGCGCCGGTTCCTGTCCCGAAGGCCAAGAAGGAGGAGCCCAAGGTCGAGCAGAAACCCACGGAAGAAAAAAAAGCGGAGCCCAAATCGGAACAGCCCCGAAAGCCGGCTCCGGAAGTGGCCAAACAGGAAGGGCCCACCCCCGAAGAAATACGGGCCCAACAAGAGGCTCAGCGAAAGAAGAACATGGAAGTGGCCATGAACAGCGGGCTTCTTAAGCTTTTAAAGCAGTCCGATGCCAAGGGGGGCAGCGTCCCGGATCAGAAACTGAAAAAAGTTTTCACCGAGATCAAAGGCCTTAACGAGGCACCCAAGACGACGGCCGGCGGGACCCCTCAACCCATGCCCACGGCGAGTCAGGGGATTGATGATATCGTGTCCAAGCTGGAAAAATCGATCAAGGAATCGGATGGACCCGGGACCCATTCCGCTCTTAACGGGAGCGGCGGGATCAATCAGATGATCGGGAATCTACAGCCGGACCTGGGCTCATCGTCCCTGGCCGAGCGCAAGACCACGAAGGTGGATAGTCCGTTTCAGATCAAGGGATTTGAAGAGGGGAAAAGTCCCCGAGACTATGAGTCGATCGCGCAGGTGGTGGATTCCTACAAAGGCGGAATCAGCTTCCTTTACAATAGGGCCCTACGGGAAAATCCGACACTCCGGGGCACGGTGACGGTTGAGTTCATCATTGCCGCCAGCGGGGATGTGAGCGACTGCCATGTGGTGTCCAGTTCGGTGAAGAGCCCGCTATTCGAGGAAGAACTGGTCAAACGGGTACTGCAATGGAAATTCCCCCCGGTTCCCGCCGGGGACGTCACGGTATCTTACCCCATCACGTTTTCGGTTTCCGGTTGATTCAGGCCCTCCGTTTGTATTCCGGCCGATGGATCATTATTTCGGACGTGAATGACAGCGCAGACAGTCCACGAACGGAAAGGCCACCACCCCGTGGCACCGGCCGCAGTACTCTCCCTTTATTATCCGGTCCATGCTGACAGGGTTCGCTCCTTGTTTCATGATGAAGATGGAAGGATGGCAGTTATTGCAGCTGAGCCACATCGTGTGCGGCGTATGCGGGAAGACGACGTTGGGTACGGGATAGGCGTCGCCGATGTTAAACACGATATCCAGGTTTAATGGCGGGCTCTCCGGCGGACCGGTCGGATCGAGGGATCCTCTGGGTTTCAGGATTCCTTCTTTAAGCGCGGCTACCCAATCGACGCCTCCCACCTGTGTTTTCGGAAGCACGCTGAAGGCGACCGGATGTCCCTGGGCATCCAGTCCGGATTTTTGAACGATCTCGGCCTTGGTCAGTTTGGGTTGCACGCAGCCGGATAGAAGCCAGGGCAGCAGCGAGGCGAGAACCAGCCAACGTTTATCGGGACGCAAGATGCTTGACGAGGATTTGAGCCAGCCCATTCGGATAAACCTCTTTCCATGCGATATAGATCGCCCCGTTCCATGCGGCCAACGACGGAGCGGATGAGGCCGTGGGCGGGATGGCATTCAGCCTTTGGTCGTCCGATTCCCACCGAGGGCCGCTCCGATGTTTGACATGAAGCTGGGAAATTCCTTTCGCGTCGTATTCCATCCAGGCCAGGTAAACCGTGGGGCCGGATTGGACCAGGGAAGGACTCATGGCATGGCGCCCGGGGTCCATATTGAGGTTTTTTCCATCGACGATCCACCGGCCCTGATCCCAGCGCTTGACGTGAAGCTGAAATATCCCGTTTCCATCCGTCTCGATCCAGGCGACATAGGGCGTATCGCCGAGAACCGCGATCGACGGATTCAGGGCCTGATGCCCCGGATCCATATTAAGACTCTGGCCTAATAAATCCCACTTCGAGCCGTCCCATCGCTTGACATAAACATTGTAATAATTTTCGTCCGACAATTCTGTCCAGGTCAGATAAAGGACCGATCCCTGAAGAGCCATCGCGGGTTTGATCGCATCCCGGGCCGAGGAGATGTTTAAGCTGCCGGGTCCATCCGGATGCCAGCCGTCGGCCGAACGTTGCTTGACATGCAGTTGAAACACTCTTTGGGGGCTGTACTCGCACCAGGCCAGGTATGGAACAGGCCCCCCGGTCGAGAGCGCCGGGTTGGCCGCGCCTTGGGAGGGGTCGAGGTTTAAACTTCCTTCATCGACGATCCAACGACCTCCCGACCGATGTTTAACGTAGAGTTGGGGAATGCTTTTGGCGTTCAGTTCGACCCAAGCCAGATAAGGGATTTTACCGTCCGAGCCCATCGTCAGATCAAAGGCCCGATGGGTTCCATCCATGTTCTGCGCCCTCCGGTCCGTGGTCCATCCGGAACGGTCCCAACGGCCGGAATAGACCTGGGAGATCCCGTGAACATCGAGCTCGATCCATCCCAGCATCGGCACGGCGTCGGAAAAAACCAGGGCGGGATTCAGGGCATGTCTTGAGGCGTCCACGTATGTAAACGTGGACGGGTAGGCCTTCACCGGTTGTCCGAACGGAAGCCACTCCGACCCGGTCGCCGAGGCCAGATCCAAAGCGGCGACCGGGTCCGGAACGGCCCAGCAGGAAACCATCACCAAGAACACGATGCAGGTTGTCCGGAGGGTAGTCCCCGGGCTTTCGATCCGGATCAACTTTGTCATAGGAAAACCACGGTCTCCGCTTGAAGGATCCCCATCGGAAAAGAAAGATGCTGTGTGATTATTTGGGTCTTGAATGGCAACGAAAGCAGTCCGAGATTGGAAAAGCGACAATCCCATGACAGCGACCGCAGTACTCCCCCTTTAGTATTTTCTCCATCGTGACGGGATTGGCGCCAGCCCGCATCAAAAATATGCCGGGATGGCAGTTCCGACAGTCAAGCCATAACGTATGAGGATAATGGGGATACACCACATCGGGAAGGCCGCTGACATTGACCTTAAAAATAATATTAAAGTCGAGTGCCTTCATCGTGACCGCATTCGGATCCAAGGAGTCTCTTGGATGGATCACGCCTTGTTTGATTGCGGCGACCCAGTCAACGTAGCCCATCTTGGTCTTGGGCAGATAATCAAAGGCCAAGGGATGTTCTTCCTCTTCGGCGGCCGGTGGAGTTTGGACGGGCGGGGGAGGCTGGGAGGGTTGAGGTTCGGTCGGCGCCGGGGTTACGACGGGCGATGGAGGGGGGGCGGCCGGCGGAGTTTGGGCGGGCGGGGTCTCGATCGGGGCGGGGGTTACGACCGGGGCTTGAGCCGGAGCGGTTGCAGGTTGATCCTGTGTCGTCTGGGCCTCGATCCGGTTTTGCCCGTAGGAATAAAGGATGACGAGCATGAGGCCCGCGCAAATGGCCCCGATCCGTCCACCCCTACTCACGCGCCTCATCGCAGGTAGCCGTACCTATTTTTCGACCGTGATCTTTCCGGTCATTTGATTGTGGATGAAACAGAAATAAGGATACTCACCGGGAACTTTAAACGTATGAGAATAGACCGCACCCGGTTCCATGACCGCGAAGATCTCCAGTTCGTCGCCCGGACCGGACCCCGGTATGCTGGCCAGGTTATGTTTGCGCTCATCGGTATTCGTCCACTTGACGGTGTCCCCGACCTTGATCGTGAGGTTTTGCGGATTGAGTTTAAAGGTGTTTCGGATGACCGTCACCTCGTACACGGTTCCTTCTTCTCCCGTGGCGGACGCAAGCGGCAAAAAGGTCAAGACGGCCTGCAGGGCAAGGATGGCCCCAAAAACCTTTTTCATGAGCCGAACTCCTTCTAAAACGAGATATTATAAAAAGTATATCGAACGGATTTTGTCTTGTCAATCGCCGCGCGGCGCCGGTAGAACGGGAAACGGGCCTTACAGCGCCGATGGTCGGGCAACGGTCAGACAGGCACAAGGTCTCATGGACGGTGACCTGATCGGAACGACCGGCGGTAGAATACCTGACCGGGCTTTCCCTCAGGAAATGTCTTCAGGGGAACGGCGACAACTCCGTCGATACGCCGGGACCGGAGCGGTTAATACGGCCGTATTTTAGCTAGGGCGAAGCCTGCCGAAACGGGTTCTCGCCCGCGCGAAACTTTTCGAGCATCGGATCCACCGGCGGGGTGTCTTTGGGTTTGACATGACACCGCTGGCAATCGCTCAAAGGAAAAGCGATCCGATTGTGACAGCGCCCGCAGAATTCTCCCGCGGCAATCTTGGGCATCGTCTGCATCTTGTTGGCCTCTTTCGCATTCATCGGAAAGATGGCCGGATGACAGTTGGTGCAGGTCAACCAGAGCGTATGGACGAAATGCGGGAAAATGACATCGTCCACGAATTGACTTTTCGTGAAGATCGCGATATCCAGGTCAAAGGGAGGCATGGGCTTGTCATTGGGATCCAAAGAATCCCGGGGTTTAACCTTGCCTTCTTTAATCGAGGTGGCCCAGTCGATCAGTCCGTAGCGGTCCTTCGGAAGGTCCGAAAGTTCCAGGGCGAGCGGGTGTTCGGCCAATCCCGCTTTTTCAGCGTCTCCCGCGAAGCTCGTCGGGTCGCCGGTGCCGGTGCATTCACCCGTTATGCCGCTGATGTAAATAGGATCGCAGGGAAGCTTTTTGGCTGCGGGCGGGGGCGCGGAAGGCTTCTCGGCGGGTTCGGCCGCATTCGAACGGGGTATGCTAATCCCGAACGAGGCGATAAGGACGTACAGGGCGGCCGTGCCCAGGAAAAACAACACGACGGGTTTCAGGAGACGTTGGAGCTTCATGAAAGCGACCCTCTCTTCTGGATGATGGTGAGGTTGGGTTGGCTGTCCCGCCTATTTTATAAACCCTCTGGCCTTTGGGATTGTAATATCGCTTTTTCCGGAATGACACCGGTCGCAGTAAATGGGAGGCCAAGCGATGCGACCGTTATGGCATTTGCCGCAGAAATCACCCTTAATGATCTTAATCATGTTGATATCGTTTGCTCCCTGACGCATTTCAAAGATCGCGGGGTGGCAAACTTTGCATTTAAACCGGATTCGATGGAACCAGTGCGGAAAAACAACGGGGGGCATCCCCGCTTTTTCAGCGTAATGATTCAGGGTAATGTCACCGTACTCGGCTTTTGAAACCTTCGGAATATCGAAAGTGAGGATAAGCCCTACAACCAGAATCGGTAAAAGGAAACCACCGACCAACCATCGCTTTTTCATCTCCCACTCCCTTCTCCGAGGAAAAGTTGGCTTGTGACCGCTGCCGGAATCAGGTAGCGATCATTATCATATTTTTTTTTCTTTGTCAATACAGTTCCCATCCGAAAGGGTCGAACCCCTTATGAAAAAATGGCTTCGGCCGTAAACATCGCAAGCGGACGCGCCTTAACGAATTTTGGCCAGATCGAACTGAAATTTTGCAACCTCTTTTCCGTCCTTATCCTGTACCATCAGCGTAATCAAGGAGTTTGGATCAATCCCTTCCGCCGGAAAATAGAAGTCGCTGTCCGTCACGAAGGCCGGTTTTGTTTTTCCATCCCCGTACGATTCGCCGGGCGGGATGTCCGAATACGTGGCTGGAAAGGTCTTGCCCCCCGCCTGAATGACGGCCGTGTAGTCCTTTGCAAACGTGTCCGTACTTCCGAACAAGGTTACCCGAAACACCAGCTTGCCGGCGCTTTTGGCCAGATTGTCCTCGATATCAAAATTATTCAACTCTGCGGATTTCAGGGCGGCCTGCTGCGCGGCGAAGGCGAGGGCCAGAAATTCCGTAACGATGAAGGCAAAACCCTTGTCGCCGTTGTTGACGGACCATTCTTTGATGAAATCCGTCACGTCCATTCGAACGCCCTTTTTTCCGTACTTGACGGCGGCTTCTCTTTGCTCCGGGGTCAGTTTCTGCATCATCGCGGAGGTGTCGGCCGGAATGGTTAATAACTCGACAAGGCAAACTACAACGAGCAGTGTCAATAAAGGTTTCTGCATCCGGACCCTCCCGAGAACAAAAAAACTTTTTTCCAGGAAACATATTTTTGTAACGCCGTCGCATCGTACTAAGGAGTCCCTTATGATGTCAAGCGAAAAACCCCGACGCTTTCCCCGGTTTAAATCGGAATAAAATACGGTTAATGCACCGGCGGCCCTTCGCCCAGGCTTTTCCAACTCTGGCCATCGAAACGAAGAAAAATACCGTCTTCCCCGATCGCGAAAACATCGGTCGGTCCGGATCCCCAAAGGCCTCGAAGCGGTTCCACCATCGGGACACGCTGCTTTTGCCAGGAGCGACCGTTATAATGAAGAATCAGGCCGCTTTCACCGGCAACGAAAACATCCTGGCCGGAGCTGCCCCAGACCGCCCGGAACACGTCCTGTACCCCGCTATTGACCGGAATCCAGCTCCGGCCGTCAAAGTGCACGATGGCGCCTTCGTCACCGACTAGAAAAATGTCCCGGGGCGAACTTCCCCAGATCCCGACCAGGTGGGTCTGCAGGGGCACGGGCACGGGCTTCCATGCTTGACCGTCGAAGTGAAGCACCGTGCTCCGCCCCCCGGCGGCGTAAATGTCCTGAGGGGAGCTACCCCAGATGCTGAATAGCAGGTTTTGGGTGCCGCTGGGGACTTTTTTCCAGCGGCTTCCGTCGTAGTGGATGATCGTTCCTCGGTCGCCCACGGCATAAACGTCGGTCGGGGAGCTGCACCAGATTCCGTTTAAATCGTTGGTGACCGTGCTGTCCATCCGATTCCACCGGTGACCATCGTAATGAAGGATCAGGCCGTTGTAGCCCGCGGCATAAAGGGAGGTGGGTGTCGTACCGGTAACGGCCGACAGCCAGATCACCGTCCCGCTTTCCATCGGAGCCACGTTCCTTCCGTCGTAATGACCGATGGCGCCGTACTCGCCCACCATGAAAATGTCGGTGGGAGAACTTCCCCAGATTCCGGTCCAGGTCGAAGTTTGAGGAGACGGGATTTGAGCGGTGGCTGCGGTGAAGAAGGTGAGGGTCAGCAGGAGGCCGGCCATCATCGCGCGACGCCGGGTGAGATCACTGAGGACTGGAACGAACGGGCTCATGGAGATTCCGGGTCGTAAAGGGTAGAACGCTCGCCGTGTGTGAGTGACAACGGGATGGACGAAGCGTATCGAAAAGGCCGATGTCTGTCAAGGTCGGGAGACCTCTGCAGAAATCGCCTGGTTTTACGCTTTTTTTAGGACTTGAAATATGAAATAATTTATTGTACAACACCTCAGAATCAGCAATCGATGATCCCTGTCGCAACCCGCATCCCGATGGATCCTGACCTCGGGATTGGCTAAAGGCGTAGTCGATGTTTAGGATAGTCTGGGCAATTGCTCTTCATCTGATTCTCTTCCTTCCCGCGTACGTCCAAGCTGCAACCGCAACCTATCATCTTCATAAAGAAGCTTCTACAACAACCGGTCTAGATCAGCTCAGAAGAGCCGATTTTAAACTCTCAAACGGTCTAGTTCCGGGGGGCAGGTCAGCGCCAGCCCTTAGCGGAGAGGCGATGGTCGCCGGTTTGGGTGCTGAATTAGGCACGGTTGGAGAGGGTATTCTTGTGTTTAAAAGCGGTGTGTTTGGCGTACTCGGTTCCGTTCATGACAATACATTCAGTGGTTGCAATAAATAGAACGGGTTTAAGCAAATAAGAACTTTTCATTGTTGGCAAAATCTCCAAATGCTATATAATAAGCCTTGAATAAGGAATTGATGGACAGGACATTTTCGTATTCAAAAGTTTATGTAATCTGTGGTTTACTTAGTGTTCTAGTGTTATTAATAATGGTTATTTCTTTTGTGAAAGAAGGAGACAATTTATTGGCACTATTATTTTTTTTATGCTTTTGCCTTTTTCTTTGGGGTTCTTATCGGACTGCTTTGAAAATTATTATAAATGATGATGGTATTCGGCAAGCATTTTATAACCATGATAGGGTATCAATTGACTGGAACAAGATCAATGGAATTTTTGTTAAAAAATTGCCGAATTATTTTGACCTTAAATCGAGATATTATAATAGTTATTTGGTAGAGGGAATAAAGAACAATCAAATCAAAAAAATCAGGTTTCACGAGAAAATAAATGGTGCAAAGGAATTGCTGGATTTAATAAATAAGTATGCGAAGATTAACAATATTAAGTTGGTTGCTGTTGATAAAGATGTAGAAACACCCCTTAACCAAATTACATTATATGATAATGATTGACCTCAGACCGATACTCCCGTCGTAGAGGTTGAAAGCCAGGGTCAGGTCTTGAATTATCAGTTTTACTGTGGTAGTCTTCCCGCCCATGACGAGGCCGCTGCGACTTGAATATCCAGGGGGTGTTTACCACGTAACGAGTCGGGGGAATGCCCGTCAGCGGATTTATGCTTCGGATGCCGATCGGCAGGCCTTTCTTGGAATCCTTTCCTCCGTTGTAAACCGGTCCCATTGGCTTTGCCATGCCTACTGCCTCATGGATAATCACTACCATCTTCTGATCGAGACGCCGGAAGCCAATCTTTCAAGAGGGATGCGCCAACTCAACGGGGTCTATACCCAGTGGTTTAATCGAACCCATCATCGCGTGGGACATCTGTTTCAAGGGCGATATAAAGCGATTGTGGTGGACAAGGAGAGTCATTTACTGGAGCTGTGCCGCTACGTGGTTTTGAATCCGGTTCGGGTAAAGATGACGAAGCAAGCGGGCCAATGGCCGTGGAGCAGTTATCGGGCAACGGCTGGAAAGGGTGAGACACCCGACTATTTAACGGTGGATTGGGTCTTGGGACAATTTTCGGAAAAGAAGCGAGAGGCCCAGGAGCGCTATCAAGCGTTTGTTTCCGATGGAATGGCAGGTCAGTCACCCTGGGATGCAATGAAAGGGCAAATTCTATTAGGGCGGGAAACGTTTGTCGAGCGTCACCGGAGCCGTTTGAAAGAGGCGGTGAAGGTCAAGGAGATCCCGAGGCATCAGCGGCATGCAGCCCGGCCGCGGCTGGAGGAAATCATCAAAGGGAGTTCAAGGGATCGGTCGATGTATCAGGCGCATGTGGAGTACGGTTACACCTTGCGTGAAATTTCGGACCAACTGGATTTGCATTACACGACGGTGAGTAAAATCATTAAAAATGTTGAATCCAAAATCTAAAACTGATAATTCAAGACCTGACCCTGTTGTTCAGTATACGTATGATATGGGCGACCTTGCGACCGTGACCGATCCGTTGGGCCATTCCTCGACTCGAATTATGGACAGCGTGGGTCGATTGCGTTCCGTGACAAATTCGCTCGGCTTCCTGACAATCTATGACTACGATCCGGTCAATCAACTGACGAGAGTGACAGATTCACTTGGCGGAATGACCTCATTTTCATACGATCCCAACGGCAATTTATTAAGTGTGACGGATGCGCGAAATGGAGTGACCGGCTATACTTATAACAATATGGATCGGCTCGCAACACGGACCGATCCGCTGCAAGCTTCCGAGAGTTACGGGTATGATGCCGAGGGGAACTTGACGACATTTACGGATCGTAAAACTCAGGCGACGGGCTTCACGTATGACGCCCTGAACCGGAGGACCCAGGCGACGTACGCCGATTCATCCACGGTCACGTACACCTACGACGCCGGGAATCGGCTGACGGAGATCGCGGACTCTGTGTCAGGTATGATTACTCGGAGCTATGATAATCTAGACCGGCTCACTTCCGAGACCACACCACAAGGTAGCGTCAGCTACACGTACGATGCAGTAGGGCGAAGGACAAGCATGACGGTAGCCGGTCAGACAGCCGTGACTTACACTTATAACAATGCCAATCGACTAACGCAGATTACGCAGGGAACATCCACCGTGACGTTTACGTATGACGCAGCCGGTCGTCGAACCAGCGTTACCATGCCGAACGGCGTGGCGCAGGATTATACTTATGACGCTGCATCTCATCTGACAGAAATTGATTATTGGAACGGGACAACCTTATTGGGTAATCTGACGTACACCTACGATGCGGCAGGAAATCGCACCCAGATCGGGGGAAGCTGGGCCAGGACGGGCTTACCGCAGGCAGCAACCTCTGCAACCTATAACGCTGCTAATCAGATGACCGCCTTCGGTAATCAAACTCTTACATACGATGCCAACGGAAATCTAACAAACGACGGGACCAACACTTATACCTGGGATGCACGGAATCGTTTGGTCTCGATGACGGGGGCCAGTTTTGTTTATGATCCGTTAGGTCGGCGTGTGACCAAAACTATCAGCGGTACTTCTACCAGCTTCCTTTACGACGGGCAGAATCCCGTGCAGGAACTCTCCGGAGCCACGCCGACGGCAAATCTCTTGACTGGTCTTGGGACTGACCAATTCTTCACTCGAATGGATTCATCCGGGACCACTGCGTTGCTCACAGACGCCTTGGGTTCTACGTTGGCCCTGACAGATCCCACCAGTACTGTACAGACCGAGTACACATATGAACCGTTTGGACGAACCACCACCACCGGGTCAGCTGCTACCAATTCCTTCCAATACACTGACAGGGAAAATGATGGTACTGGGCTGTATTACTACCGAGCCCGCTACTACAGCCCCGCCTTGCAAAGGTTTATTAGCGAGGATCCGATCCTATCACTTGGTTACAAACAAATAACTCAACTTTCTGCTGATCTCCCAACGTGTTTAAAAACTGCAAACCGACATCTTTTTACCGATCCACCGAATCCTTACATTTACGTCAATAACCAACCATTAAACTTTATAGACCCTACAGGATTAGAAAAATGTTCCGGCAAAACAAGAACGGTTTATTCAAAGTGTGATCAGTGGTCCTGTGCTCCATTAGTTCCTCCATTTCCTTTGCCTCAAATGTGTATTAGAACCTGCATTTGTTATGATGAGACTTGCGGACAGAAGAGCAACTTCCGACCTTGTTGGCAATGGGGGGCAATTTTAGGCCCTCCACCACCTGGGCCTACATAATCTTGTGAGTTCCGTATTGACCTATTTCTCTGAAAGGCAGTGACGAGTGTTTAAAAAGCAGGCAATTATAAACTTGTTAATTGTTATTATACCAATACTAGTGTTATTTGTAGTCTTGATTGTGAAGCTGATAAGGAGATTCCTATATTGAGCACAGTTTGCACTGCTGGAGTCAAGGAATGGGTGCCGGTTGGAAGCCAGGGTCAGGAAGCCAGGGTCAGGTCTTGAATTATCAGTTTGATTGTGGTAATCTTCCCGACCATGACGAGGCCGCTGCGACTTGAATATCCAGGGGGTGTGTACCACGTGACCAGTAGGGGCAATGCCCGTCAGCGGATTTATGCTTCGGACACAGATCGTCAGGCCTTTCTTGGAATCCTTTCCTCCGTTGTAAACCGGTCACACTGGTTTTGCCATGCATACTGTCTGATGGATAATCACTACCATCTCCTGATCGAGACGCCGGAAGCCAATCTATCAAAAGGGATGCGCCAGCTCAACGGGATCTATACCCAGTGGTTTAATCGAACCCATCATCGCGTGGGACATCTGTTTCAAGGGAGATATAAAGCGATTGTGGTGGACAAGGAGAGTCATTTACTGGAGCTGTGCCGCTACGTGGTTTTGAATCCGGTTCGAGCGAAGATGACGAAGCAGGCGGGCCAATGGCCGTGGAGCAGCTACCGGGCGACGGCTGGAAAGGGTGAGACACCCGACTGTTTAACAGTGGATTGGGTCTTGGGACAGTTTTCAGAAAAGAAGCGAGAGGCTCGGCAGCGGTATCAAGCGTTCGTTTCCGATGGAATGGCAAGCGAGTCACCCTGGGATGCCCTGAAGGGACAGATTCTATTAGGGCGGGAGACGTTTGTCGAGCGTCATCGGAGGCGTTTGAAAGAGGCGGTGAAGATCAAGGAGATCCCGAGGCGTCAACGGCATGCGGCCCGGCCACGGCTGGAGGAAATCATCAAAGGGAGTTCAAGGGATCGGTCGATGTATCAGGCGCATGTGGAGTACGGTTACACCTTGCGTGAAATTTCGGACCAACTGGATTTGCATTACACGACAGTGAGTAAAATCATTAAAAATGTGGAATCAAAGATCCAAAACTGATAATTCAAGACCTGACCCCAATCTTTTTATGCGATCCAGGCATTAACGTAGTGAAGCGCTTTTTTCATAAGCCTGATCGGGAAGTATTTCAACATCTCTGGGATCGCGTCCGGCAAATTCTCATATCTAACAGTGCCATTAGGATTATTGAGACGGAAAGTTAGTTCCAAGTCTTGCATTAACACATCCACTCTGAATTGGAAAATGCTTGAATGCAAGACATTCCACTTTTTTTGTCACAAAAGATAGGGTCAGGTTGAGGTAGCCCTGATTTCACGGACAGGGAGTTAAGTGCCATCCCACGATCTTCAATGCGACTATGCTGCGGCAGTCTGACCTGCTCCCGAAATTTCGGGGCATTTTAAACAAGGGAATTTTAGGATTAAATTTTTGAAGCCTGGTTTGACTTGACACGGACAAGGGTCTGTTGTATAAATGCGCACATCATGCCCCCCATCCCTTTTCGAAGTCTCGGGATCCTCTTCACGGCCGCTTTCCTGTTTTTCGGAGGGTCGCCTTTAATTGCAGCCGATCCGCTCCGAGTTGCATTCGACCCCAAAAATCTGCCGCCGGATCTTCATTCAGTGTCGGTACAAAATATCCCGATCGTGTACAGCGATCAAGGCAAGGGCGATCCGCTGATCATCCTGCCTTCCTATCCGTTCGGCCCCGGGTTCTGGACGGATATGGCGGCCCGCCTCGGCCCGTCTTTGCGCGTGATCGTGGTGGAGCCTCCCGGGATCCGGGCCCCATCGTCCATGGGCGGGGATTACTCATCGCAGCATCTGCTTTACATTTACCGGGACTTCATCAAAGCCCTGGGCTTGAACACCGTTCACGTCATGGGCGAGGGCGAGGGGGGCGGGCTTGCGGTGGCCCTGGGGCACCATTTCCCGGAGATGATCGGGGCCGTCGTGAGCATCAATGGGTTTGAGTCGGTCAATTGGTCCGAAGGATTTGGGGGGATGTTGAACCTCTTCGAAAAGGCGGGGAGCGGGGGGTTCGGCATGCTCCTGTCGAGCGGATCGATGAAGTATCGGGAACAGGCGCCGTCCCGAGAGGCCGCGGAGAAATGGCTCGTCCCGATTCAGGAAGAGGACCAGAAAAAGGCGGTTCACGACCGATTTAAGGCCTTTACCTCCGATGTTCAGGAGAGTTATATCCTGGCGATGCTTCCCAATTTCAACCGCCCCTTTCTTCTAATCCGGGGCGATAGCGATCAGTTGCTTCCCGACAACGAAAAGTTTGCCCAGCGGACGCGCAGCCAGGTCCGAAAAGTGACGGTGGATTATCAGGTCATCCCCAAGGCCGGCCACTTTGCCATTCTGGATCAGCCCGACAAGGTGGCCGACCTGATACGAGCCTTTATATCGAAGAACGCCCTTTCGAAGCCCGCACCCCGCCCCAATTAATTTCCCTGAACCTGTTTGCGCCTGATCGAGTTCGCCCGTCCTTCCAGTTCCGCGGCCTCGGCTTCCCGATGCGTCTGCCGGAGAAGGACGGCATAGTTCTCTAGACTCATGACTGAATCGGGATAGTCGGCACCGTAGGCCTTCTCCCAGGTCCTCAGCGATTGCCGAAAAAGGGGCTCGGCTTCGGAGTACCGACCCTCGGTGCTATAGAGGGTCGCCAGGTTATTGAGGATCTTGGCCAGATCGGAGGGATCCGGGGAGGGGGTTTTCTCCCAGATCGAGATGGCCCGCCGGTAGAAGGCCTCCGCCGCGGCATACTGCTTCTGGGCGTGATAGATCAAGGCGAGGTTGTTCAGACTCTTCGCCACCTCCCAGTGGTCGGGTCCAAGCGTTCTCTCGCGGATCGCCAGGATCCGCCGATGGATGGGTTCGGCTTCCGTTTCCCGGTTCTCGCTGCGATACAGTTCCGCCAGGTTGTTGAGACCTTTTGCAAGGTCCGGATGCATCGGTCCCACGGTCCTTTCAAGAATGGAAATCGATTTTTTAAATAGCGCTTCCGCCTCGGCGCCCCGGCCCGATCTGGCGTATTGAATACCCAACTCACTGTAGGGAAGAGCGGCCCGGGGCGACGCCGCCACGGCCGCTTCCCAAAAGGTGAGCGGGCTTCCCCAGACGGCGTTTCGTGTCCAGGTCTCCCGGCCCCCTGTTCCGATTACGGCCAGTAACAGAAGCGCCGCACCGATCGTCGTTTGGCGCTGAACCCGCATGGAGTCCGTCCGGAGGAGCCGGAGGCTTTTTAAAATCAACCAGGCCGCCACAATTACGAAACCCACCGAGGGGGCATAAACGTAGCGTTCGGCCGCCGATACCGCCGCCAACGGCTGGAAGGCAACCGCCGCCGCCGGAATTAAGAACAGCGCCGTCCACCCCAGGCCGATCCCGATGATTCGATCTCGGCGCATCACGGCAAGAAGGAACCCCCCCGTGGCCGCGGTCAAGATTAGACCCGACGCGATTAAAAACGGCCGGGAGTCCGGCAGCGTTGCGATGAAAGGGGAATGGGGGAACGGAAAGATCAGCATCTTCAGGTAGAGACCATAAATGGCAAGGATCATTTCGACCGCCTTCCCTCCGGAAGCGGTCAGGGGTTGGCCCGGACCGTAGGGAGCGGCGAGGTTGGCCGCGCGCATCCGGAAGTAGGCGCCCAGGATAGCCAGCGGAAGCGCGAAGCGGAGGGCGAGGCGTTTCCAGGGAAGCGCTTGTCCCCTCTCCGTCGCGAGGAATTCCACCAACGGGAACAGGACGATCAAACCGACGGCGATTTCTTTGGTCAGCAGCGCGAAAAAGAAGGCGAGCATCGAAAGAATGAATAGGAGTCGGCGGCCGGTGCGATGAAAGCGCAGATAGAGCAGGAGGGAGGCGAGAAGGAAAGAGGTGCAGAAGACGTCGTTGCGTCCGGCAATCCAGGCCACCGCCTCGGCATGGGCCGGGTGGACCGCAAAGAGCGAGGCGGAGAGCCAAGGCAAGGCGCCTTGGGGCATGAGCGGTGCCGCGTCCGGAGCCACAGGGTGCCGGGAAGTTTGCGTGAAGCGGATCAGGCTTCGGGCCAGAAAGAATACGAGGGCCGTGTTCAGGATGTGGGCCAACCAGACCGAGAGATGATATCCGAAGGGCCGATTTCCCCAGAGTCCGTAATCCAGAAGATAAGAGACCGACACGAGGGGACGATAATAAGCGGAGGTCTGTTTGGGCAGGCCGGGATCGGGCAGGAACAAGGACCCCCATGAGTCGGGCGGTCTGAGGTTCGAGATAATCGCTTCATCATCCCAGCCGAAGCCGTTTTGAAGCACGTTGAAGTTGACCACCAAGGCCAGCAGGACCGGGATCGCCCAAAGCCATGGCTGAAGCCGGTCGAAGCGAGTGAGGGATCTTGGGGCCGACGCTTGGTTATCCTGCATACGCCTTCTTTCAATCGGGGGGTTGATGGGCGAGGATTTCCCGGGCCCGCGACTCCAGTCCAAGGGCCTCATCGTCACGCCGCATCGACCGGAGTAAACGAGCGTAGTCTTCCAACAACACTCCCAGCCTTGGGTCGTTCGGCTTTAAGGCTCTTTCCGAAATCCCCAGCGCCTTCCGATAAAGGGGCTCGGCCTCGGCGTACCGGCCCTGCGCCTGATAGAGCAGCGCCAGATTTTGCAAGGCGGTGGCCACATCGGGATGATCCGGTCCCAGCACTTGCTTCCAGGTTGTGATCACCCGGAGATAAAGGGGCTCGGCTTCACCATATTTTCCCTGATCATTGTAGACATTGGCGAGGCTGAACAGGCTGTCCGCGACGGCAAGGTGCCGGGGTCCGAGTGTCTTCTGAAAGTTGGCAATCGCCTGCCGAAATTGCTCCTCCGCCTCGGAATACCGCCCCGCTGAGACATATTGGATTCCGAGCAATCGGTGAGGGAACCCGGCTTCGGGTGCGGCCGACACCGCCGCTTCCCAAAAGGTCAAGGGACTCCGCCATACCGTATTGCGGTGCCAGCTTTGCCAGCCCCACAGACCAACAATACAGGTCGTAAATGCGATCACCAGGAGGTGACTCGGAGCGAGAGGAAGCCGGTGCAAATTTTTTATGGACGGGAGAGCGAGTTTTTCTGACCCCTTCAGGAGCAACCATGCGCTCACGACCAAAAATCCGGCCGAGGGAGCGTAGACGTAGCGTTCGGCCCCCGGAGTAGCGGCCAGATGGAAAGCGCTCACGCCGGCCGCCGGCAAGATAAAAATAACCGTCCAGCCCAGTCCCATCCCTAAAAGGGCTTGGCGACGAACCACGGCCAGGAGGAGACCCGCCATTAACAGAGCCAGGGTGAAGGCGGACCAGAGCCAAAAAAGATCGGATGCGGGCAACCCGGTGATGAAGGGCTTGTGAGGATAGGGAACCAGCATCCGGTCAAGGTAGAATCCATAGGCCCGGACGATGTCCGGAAGGACGGAAATAGAAAGGGTCTCGGAAGACGACGAACCTCCGGGCAAAAACTGCAACGTGGCGCTTCGCATCCAGAAGTAGGCGACCAGGATCGCCAGCGGAAGCGCGGAGCGAAGGGCGAGCCGTCTCCAATGAACCGGTTGGCCCCGGTCCGTCTCAAGGAATTCGACCAACGGGAACAGGACGATCAAGCCCACCGCGATCTCTTTAATGAGGAGGGCGCCGAAGAAAGCGAGCATCGAAAGATGGAGGAGGACTCGGCGTTCTGTGCGATGAAAGCGCAGATAGAGGAGGAGGGAGGCGAGAAGAAAAGAGGTGCAAAACACGTCGTTGCGGCCGGCGATCCAGGCGACCGCCTCGGCGTGGACGGGGTGGACCGCGAACAGGGAGGCGGCCAGCGGGGGGATATAGGCATCCATCGGCGCGGACCTGTTCGACAGGTCTCTCGCGAGAAAGAATACGAGGGCCGAGTTTAGAATGTGGGCCAACCAGACCGAGAGATGAAAACCAAAAGGCCGGTCGCCCCAGAATTCATGGTCCAGAAGATATGAAATCGTGGTCAGGGGACGAAAATGCAAATAGGCCGATTTCGGGGAATGAGGGGGAGGTTTGTCCGGCAGAAAAAGATCCATCCAGTCATCGGGTGATTTCAGGTGGGGGATAATCCATTCATCATCCCAACCGAAGCCATTCTGAAGGACGTTGAGGTTGAACGCCAGGGCCAGCAGGAGGGGGATCAACCAGGACCACCGATGGAAATTCATTCCGGACACTTTCTCCATGGTTTTTTCAGCCGCCCGGAGCCTTCGCCGGGCCAACGGGCAGGATTTCGCGGGCCGTCGCGAGCACCTCTTCGACCGAAATCCGCTTCAAGCAGTCGACCTCGTACGGGCAGGGAGGGATGTAACCGAATCGGGAACAGGGACTGCACGGCGGGGGATGGTGGAGGGTCCGATGTCCTTTCCCGCGCGGCGCCCACTGGGACGGCGCCGTCGGCCCGAACAACGCGATGGAGGGTGTCCCGAAGGCCGCGGCCAGGTGCAAGGCCACGCTGTCCCCGCCGATCACCAATTCGGCCGCCGCGATCAAGCGGGCCGTCTCCTGAAGCGAAGTCCGTCCCACAAAATTGCGGATCGGCAGCCCTCTCACGATATCCCCGGCGAGGGGGATATCGGCCGTTCCCCCGATCAGCCCGACCGGGCGACCGTCGGCCGCGAGCCCTTCGGTCAGTTCCCGGAATTTTCCGAGTCCCCATTGTTTTTCGGGATAACTGGCCCCCGGGGAGATCAAGACGAATCCCGAAGCGTCGGAGACCGGGGTCGAGTTCGTCAGGAAAGGCCGGGTCGGATCAAAATGAACGGGTTCCCCGGTAAGGGCGGCCAGCCCGGCGAGAAAATTTTCGGCCTCGTAACGTCCCGGATCATAGCCGACCGGGATGTCGAACAACCGTGAGCGTTCGTTGGTCGCAAACCCGCAGCGTATCGGAGCCCGGATCAGCCGGGCCGCCACGGCCGAGAGACGGTACCATTGTTCGGTGTCGATCACCGCATCGTATCGCCGCGCCAGCACGCGGAGGAACTCCCCGAGGCGGTCATAACGGAAAACGACCGAAACGAGATCCTCGACCAGCCCGAAGATCTCCGCGTTGCGCCGTTCGGCCAGGATCTCGATGGTCGCCGCCGGGAAGCGCTCTTTGAGGGCGCGCAGCAGTGGAATGAGCAAGATCGCATCGCCCATTCCCCCGGGCCGAAGGATCAGAAACCTCCGGAGTTCCGGAACGGGGCTCGGCGGCGAAGGACGCGGCCGCAGACCCAGCAAACGGACAAGGGCCCGGCCGAAGAGACGATCGAGGGGCAAGAGGATTTCCCGTTGGCGGATCATCGGGGAAGGCCTCCGGGGGCGTGTGCCGATTGGTAGATATCCGAGAATCGTTCGGCCACGGCGGTCCAAGTGAAGGTTCCCGCCAAGCGGCGGCTGTTTTCGGCCATTTCCTCCTTCCGGGATTGAGGCAGGGATACAAACCGTTCGATGCCTTCTTTCAGGGAGTCGGCGTCTTCGGGATCGACGGCGATTCCGATCGGAGACATCCCGAGGTATTCGGAAAGCTCTCTGACCTTCGTGGCGATGACGGGTTTTCCGAACCCGAGGGCCGTCTTCAACGGACCGGCTGCGCCCATGTAATGTTTCATGTACGGGAGGACCAGTCCGTCCGCCGCGGCGAAATAGTCCGGAATCGCCTCTTCCGGGATATACCCGAGTGTGGTAAGGACCCGGTCCTCACAGTGATACTTCCGGATCATCCGGTGGATGTCTTCCGTGTCCCAATCAAACGGCAGGCCGGCGATCAGGATTTTGCATTCCCCCCGAACGTGGCCGGCCGCCTGAAGGAGAAATTCGATTCCCTTGTCTTTCCGAAGCATGCCGAAGAAAAGGAGCAAGGTCGCGGCATAATGGATGCCCAGGGCTTTCCTCGCTTCATTCCGGCCGGGCATGTGGTTTCGAAGCCGGGCGCCGTAGGGAACCGTCAGGACGGCGCGTCCGGACGGCCGGATCCCCAGCAACCCTTCGAGCTCGCCCGGGGGCCAGGAGCCGTGGGCCGTGACGGCCGTTGCGTAAGTCGAAAGGAGGCGCCTTAACATGGGACGCGACAGCTTCCCGTAAAGATGGTACAGGGTGTTCGCATGGCCCTGAAAGGAGGGGTCCGGCGCGTGAACGACCACGAAAAGCCTCCGGAGGCGCCGTCGGAAGAGCCATGAATAAACGGTCAACAGGACGACCGTCGAAACGGGTTCAAAGTCAAAAAAATGGACGACGTCGAAATCGCTTTTCCGAAAGACGCGGAGGAGCCTGAAAAGGACCCGGACATTGTCCAGGATCAGACCGACTCCCCGAAAGGCGCTCTTCACCGCCCCAGAGCGTCCTGCCGGGAGCCCGCCGGCGGTCCGGAGGCTCTCGATCACTTCAAACCGGGGCCCGGAAGAAAGGTAACGCGAGGCCTTCAAGCGGGTCGTGACCACGGTCACGGCGTGTCCGAGCCGTGCGAGCTCCTGGGACACCTGGGAAGTGTATTCCCCAAAATGTCCTTCGCGGTGGCCATAGGGTTGGAACACGAGAACCTTCAAGGCGTTACCTTCTTAATAACATCGTTGAGCGGAGCCTTTTCACCGGAAACGTATTTTCAAAACCCCTTGATTTTTTCCAATCGATGAAGCCATTGGTGTTTGATCCCTCGAAGGGCAGGGATAACGGGAATCCTCAAATAGCATTCGAGCATGAGCGGGAGGGTCAGCTCATGGAACAGCAGCCGGGGGTTGAGCTTCAAGGCGTTGAGGAGATATCCTTTCGACCGTTGTCGCTCTCCGGAAAGACAACCCCAGAAGGCGGCCATCAAATAGGATCCCGCATAGGCCTTATTTTTTAAGGCATGGACCCGCTGGGACTTCAGAGGATCGGAAAAGGTCCGGTCCAGGATGGCGATCGCTTCCTGTCCAAAACGGGCGCCCAGACTGGCGTTTTTCGATCGGGGATGCTCTCGACCGCAGGCGAGAAATTCGGAGATGTGATGGAAAGGGAACCGGAACGCCGCGCGGATCCAGAGGTCGTGATCCATCAGTCCCTCCAATCGGGTGTCGAGCAGCCCTACGCAATCCGTGACGGCTCTGCGCAGGAAAACCGCGGGCTGGTGAAGGATCGTAAAGCCAAGGAGATCCGGCAGTCCGATCTCCCCGAGGCGCAAGCGCCGGATGATGCGGCCTTCGGGATCCATCCCGTAACAGTCTCCATAGACGATCCCGGCTTCCGGATGGAGATGGAATCCCTCGACCGCCTTTCGCACGGTCCCCGGGCAATACGTGTCGTCCGAGTTTAAATAAGCCAGAATTTCACCCTTCGATCGCCGCCAGCCTTTGTTGATCGCATCGGCCTGCCCCGTGTCCGGCTCCGACGTATAGAACAAGCGTCCTTTGTATCTATCTAGAATGTCCAGCGTTCCGTCCGTGGAACCCCCGTCGATGACGATATACTCGATATGGGGATAATCCTGCCCCAGAACGCTCCGGATCGTCTGCTCAATATACGGTCCCTGATTCAGCGAGGGGGTCACGATCGAGACGAGCGGTTGGGCCTTCATACGCTTTGGGATCAAGAGGCGACGCTATAGGGTTGTGATTCGTTCATCGCAAAGAAAGCTGACGACCCGGGATGTCTCCTTGATCCAGGTCTTTAAATACCCCTGATATGGATTGGGCGCCCTTTCAATCCCCCGGTAGAGAACGTAATAAAACGCGACGACCCAATATTGCCAGGCGGTTTTTCCCAGGTACCGTTTTGTGACCTCCCGAAGTTCTCCGACGCGTGCGGCCCCGCCGGTCACTGTTTTGTTATAGCCCCCAACGCGATAGCCCGCCCAAATTTCATTAACGGCCAGGAGGTTGTACTGCTTCGATAACCGGATGAAGAAATCCCAATCAAATGCGTAGCGGAGGGAAACATCGATCGGGACTCTTTCAAGAACCGACCGCTTAAAAAAAGTCGCCGGTTGCAGGATCGCGTCCATGCAACGCAGATAACGGAAGCTGGACCGTTTTTGGGACGCCTCGATCAACTGTGTCCAATGACCTTCTTCGGTGATGTAGACCCCTCCCCCCGTAACGACATCCACCGATGGATATTCGTGGAAAAAACCCGCCGCCCGGCTGGCGGTTTTTCGGGAAACATAAACATCGTCCGCATTCAACCAACACAGGAGTTCGCCTTTCGCCAGCCGGAATCCCTTGCGAATGGCGTCCGCCTGTCCCCCGTCCGGCTCCGAAACCCAGCGCATGTTGTAACGGCCCTCGAATCGTCTCAGGAGGTCGACGCTGCCGTCGGTGGAGCCCCCGTCTATAATGATGTGTTCGATAGGGGCATAATCCTGATTCTGGATCGAAAGGATCGTCTCCTCAAGGAACCTCCCCTGATTGAGCGAGGGAGTGATGATGGAAAGAACCGGTCTATCGCTCATGCTTCGTTTGATCCCGCGACTTCGCTATTTCACAAATAGCGCATCCAGATAGATGACATGCCCGTCCTCCGCGCAAATTTGTTCCGTATTTCCGGCATACCGGTATCCCAGGTTGTCGAGGAGAAGGACGATGCCTTTGAAAGCGGCCTGTTTTTCATACAAGACATCCAGGGAGACCTCCACGAGGCACGCCCTGGCGTTCCGGAAGGTTTGGGGGCCGCCTGAAATTACCCGGTCTTCGAATCCCTGCACATCCAGCTTGATCAGTGTATCGGGCCTAAGCGGAGGCGGATGACCGAAGATACGGTCCAAGGTCGTCATCGAGACCGACACCGTCGCCTGATTTCTCGTGAACGGGTAGAGAGTTTCACAGGCGGCGGTTGACCGCAACAGGGAGGATGAAGGACTGTGCTCCGCGTGGAAAAACATATCAGCCGCTCCTTCCCGATCCCCCAAAGCCACATTAAAAACCGTCACCGCGCCTCGCCGGCGGTCCGACCAGTGCCTTAACTTGTCAAAAGGTTCCGGCAGGGGCTCAAAACAGTAGATTTGCGCTTCCGGAAACACGGACGATATTTTCCGGGCAAACTGACCTTGGTTGGCCCCCACATCAATGACGGACCGGATCGGTAAACGTTTCAGACCCAAGAAATCATCGCATCGATGCCGGGCGAAACCCATGCGGTTCGACACCGCTTCCGTAAATTGTTTTAACCGGCCCGTCATTTATTCATTGCAGATAACAGATTTTCTCTTTATGGACGCCGTTTCGACTCAGATCCTTGAAGACCTCTTCGGCCGTTTCTTCCGTCGTGACCAGGACCCGGTCATAGTTCAGATCGCTCAACGTCTTGACCGGCTCAAGCACGTATCCCAAAAACTTTTTTCCGGCCCGGGCATCGTCCACGATCGCGAGAAGTTGAATCGGACAATCTTGAAGGACCAATGCCGCGATTTCGGCGATTACGGTGGCCTTGTAAAGCACGATAGAACGGACGCCGGCTTTCTCCAGGTCAAGAAAAAACGTCTCCAGTTTCCCTCGCGCAACGGTAAAAAATTGATAGGATCTTTTAATATAACGATAGGTCAGCGCGCTTTTCTCGGCGATCCCTTTCGGCGTCAGAAGATAATGAAGTCGTTTTCGTTCGGCCTGAATGATCTGGATGTGGCCTTCCCGGGCCAGGCGTTTAAGGTAATTGTTGGTCATTCCCAGGGCGATCCCGAGTTTGTCACTCAGGTCCCGCTGGGTCAGGGGTTTTCCGGTCGCGACTTCGTCCAGGATTTGAAGCGTGTGCAAGGACTCCCGGTTTAACACTTCCCTGTCCATCTCCGGAGATTCTGTAGACGAAGGAGGTATGTTCATAGGATGAACATATTAAGCCAAAAAAAATAATTGTCAAGAGGCCCAACGAATCTATCCGGCGAGCAAGGCGGGCGAGCGGGGGAGGATAATGGCGACGCTAGCCCCTGAGATAGATATCCCATAACATAAACAGGGTCCATCCCAGCACGGTGGCCAGAAGGGGTCGATCGGTCAAAAAGGATTCCGCCGCGCGACCTCCATGGCCTCGGTGATGGATCAAGTACAGGTAGCGAAACATCCCGTACAGCACAAAGAAAACCGAATAGATTTGGAGCGGACCATTATTGATCGTATACAGGGCGTAGGACACGACCGTCGCGGCCAGGACGGCGCCGATCATCTGATCGAGAAAGGCCAGGGAGTACTGCTCAAGCACTTTCCGATGGGCCTTCGCCTGCCCGCCCAGGAGGACCAATTCGTGTCGTCGCTTGGAGAACCCTAAAAACACGGAGAGCAGCATGGTGCACAAAATGATCCAGGCCGAGGGGAGGACTGCGACGAGCGCCGATCCGGCCAAAACCCTCAGGACAAACCCGGCCGCGATCAGGAGGACGTCCACGATCACCCAGTCTTTAAGCCCGATGGAGTAGGCGAGGTGCAGCAGGCTGAAAACAAAGGCGACCATTCCGAAGCGAAGGTCGAGCGCGGAGGCTCCGATCAAGCCGACCAGGATCAGTCCGAAGGAAATCCCGCCGGCCATGGAAGGAGGAAGAAGGCCGGACGCGATGGGACGAAGGGCCTTGGCGGGATGGCGCCGGTCCTCCTCTCGATCCATGAGGTCGTTAAACAGATAGGCCCCGCTGGACAGAATGCAGAACAGGAGAAAGCCCAACAGGGACTTGGCCGCCAGCGGATAATCTATGAGACGACCCGAGAATAAAAGGGGGGCGAGGACAAAGAGGTTTTTGAGCCAATCGAGGGGCCGCAATGCCGTAAGCCCTGCGGCGGCCCCGGAAGTCCGGTTTTTCGTGGATGGGAAAACCTGCTCGGATGAATGGACGGCCATCAGCAAAACCCCAAAAAACGCCGGCTTTAATCTTAGGTAAGACAAGGAAGTTTGTCAAGAAACGGCCTTGACTCGTTCGCTTCGGGCGCGTAGAATCATCACGCCCCAGTAAGGAGCAACATGATTCGTTGTCGTCTCTTCCCCTCGATCATCTTTATCGGATCCCTCAGTTTCTTTGCCGTAACGAACTGCACTTCTTCGCGAGCCCCGGTCTCGCCGCATCCCGTCTGGACCAATTACGAGATGAACGTCAGCGTCTTCAGCCTGGCGTTTGAAAAAAACGATGTCTGGGTCGGGACCGAACAGGGACTGATCGAATACGATCTGACTCAGGATAGGATCGTCGCCCGGTATGACAGCAAGAAGGGTCTTGTGTCGGACATCGTGACCACGATCAAAGTGGATTCGAAGGGAAACAAATGGATCGGGACGCACGGGGGAGGGCTGGCCCGGTTTGATGGAAAGATCTGGCAGAATTTCAACGTTCCGGATCTGGCGGATCCCTATGTTTACGACATCCTGTTCGATCGGGCGGGACGGATGTGGGTGGCGAACTGGAAAGGGGTCAGCATCTTTGACGGGACCCGTTGGAAGAGCTACACCAAAAAAGACGGAATTGTGGATGACTGGGTCTATGCCCTGGCCATGGATCAGGACGGAGTGATCTGGTTGGGAACGGAGGGCGGCGTGACGCGCTACGACGGCCGTGGATTTGTAAGCTATACGCATAAGGACGGCGTCGGGGCGGACCTCAAGACCATCGGATCGTATGAAAAAATCGCCAATCCCAGCTTTCACCATCGCACGACGCCGGGAAAAGAAGCCGAGGGATACAACCCCAATTACATCCTGGCCGCCGCGGTCGATTCTCAAAACAACAAGTGGTTCGGGACCTGGGGCGCGGGGCTCAGCCGCTTCGACGGCAAACGTTGGACGACCTACACGACGCGGGATGGCCTGTCGGGCAACTTCATCTCGGACATCCTGATCGATTCGAGCGACAACCTTTATGCCGCGACGGAGGGGGGGGTGAGCGTGTTCAGCCGGGGCCGTTGGAGCCGCTTCACAACCAAGGACGGTTTGGTCGACGATGGCGTCTTCGCCGCGGTCATGGATCCTTTCGGGTCCAAATGGTTCGGGACGCTCAAAGGGATCAGCAAGCTGGAAGGTTTTTCCGCACCGGAATAGTCCCCTCGGGGCCTTCGTCTTCCGGCCCACGGAGACCCTGCGTGAAATGACGGAAATACAAGACATTCAACAGATTTGTGACAGTTTTTTGCTTGACACCACTGATGAAATTTTGTAGCCTAGGACACCTGTGGTGTCAGGTTTTTGTCGTCACGGGATAACGTGTTGGTAAATGAACGAGGCGTCTCCCTACCGGACTCCGTTTCCCAGGCCTTGCCCGGGAGCGAAGCGGGGAGTCGAAGAAGCGCCTTTTTGACTCACCACGAAGAGGGGGCATGAAGACCTCTCGCTATGTTGTTGCGGGTGTTCTCGTCGGCGGAGGGCTGATCGTCCTCGCGATGTCCGCACTGGGCGGAACGATCGTGGGATCGAGGCATGACCTTTCGGCCCTGAACCGAAGGGGCTACGGCAGCCCGACCGGCCCGATGACCGGCGGGTCATTCAACGATTACGGAGAGACCTGTATTTACTGCCACACGCCCCATAACGCCGGAACCACGGCGCCCCTCTGGAACCGCCAGCTTCCTACTCCGCTCGGTTATGAAATGTATTCCAGTCCCAATTTCGATTCGAGCGCGTCCGCTCCCGACGGCATATCACTCGGATGCCTCTCCTGTCACGACGGATCCGTGGCGGTGGACGCCGTACTCAACAAACCGAAGTTTCACGACTGGTACGATTCCGGGGTCCATTACCGCATGAGTCCGGAAGGAAATGTGGGTTCGGACAGCTGCGGGAAATGTCATAACCGTCAGCGGGGAGCCTACGGCGCGTTGAGCGGGGCCCATGACGCGACCATCCGTTACCTGACCCGGAACCTGCGGGACGACCACCCGATTTCGATTCCCTACCCGACCTTCAGCCAGGATTCGGCCTTCAACCAGCCGCTCATTGCCAAGGAAGACGGGGGGCGCAGCTTCCCGAACGGGGTTCAGACCTTCGAGGGCGACAAAGTTCAATGCGCCTCGTGTCATGATCCGCATAATCCGGACGAGAAGAATATCGAGGGACGAGACCCGTTTCTCCGGACATCGAACCGGTTCAGCGCCTTGTGCCTGACCTGTCATCAAAAATAACGGATGGAACCATGGGGATAAAAATTCAACGGAACCCTCCCATCTGGCCGATGATCCTTGTCCTGATCGCGACGGGCTGTGCCACGGCCCCGAAGCCCGTGGACGTCATCTGGCCCTTGCCGCCCGAGGAACCGAGAATCAAATACGTCAAGAGCATCCGAAGTTCGAACGACGTCGAACGGAAAAGTTTTTGGAAATCACTCGAAGAATTCATCACCGGATCCCAATCGGCCGCGCGCATCGCCAAGCCTTATGCCGTCCACATGGACGGAGAAGGGCGCTTGTTTGTGACGGACAGCGGGTGGCCTACCGTTTTGGTGTTCGACACCAAAAAACAGGAATTCACGATCATCGGTCTGGAAGGACCGGGCGTGCTGGCCAAGCCGATGGGGGTCACGACCGATTCGGCCGGCCGGATCTACGTGACCGACACGCTGGAGAATCGGGCCGTGGTGTACGATCACGACGGAAACTTTTTGTTCGGAATCGGCGAGAAGGGCCGGTTTGATCAACCGGTCGGCATCGTGGTCAACGAGGCGCTCAATCGCGTCTACATCGTCGATACCAAAAAACACAAGGTCTCCGTCTTCGACTCCAAAGAGGGGAAATTTCTATTCGAATTTGGGACTCGCGGCGTCGAGGACGGCCAGTTCAATTTTCCCACCAACATCGCGATCGACAAAGACGGCAAGCTGTATATCATGGATACGTTTAATTTTCGCGTCCAGATTTTCGACCCGGACGGGAAGTTTTTGTCCAAGTTCGGAAGCGTCGGCACGGGGCTGGGCCAATTTGCGAAGCCCAAGGGAATCGCGGTCGATTCCGAAGGGCACATCTATGTGGTGGACGCCGCGTTCAACAATGTCCAGATATTCGACCCGAAGGGCCAGCTGCTTCTGTTCTTCGGCGGGTTCGGAAACCGGGATGGACAGTTTTGGCTTCCTGCCGGGATGTACATTGACCAGGACGACCTGATTTACGTCGCCGATCAATACAACCATCGGATTAATGTTTATCAGTACCTGAGCGAGAATTACAAGGCCAGGCAGGCGGCCGCCCTAAAGAAATGAGTCGGGCCGTACAGGGAGTCGCATGCGATTTTCCACGGGTCAGGATCGGTCGGGAGACAAACGGATCGGGCGGCATTCGACCCTTGGCCGATTCCGCCTGGAGCGAGGAATCCTCGGCGTGTTCCTGGGGGTGCTTTTGATGGTCGCCCTGGAGCCGCCGGCGCAGGCCACACACGATGTGAGGCTGTCGGAAGACGTGAGCCGGACCAAGCACAATCTCTCCTCCAATCCCGATATCAACGCCACCGGCACGACCGAGATCTGTGTCTTCTGCCACACACCGCACGGGGCCAATATGGCCGCCTCGAGCAACGCCCCCCTCTGGAACCGCCTCCTGCCGGACGATACCAGTTACGAGGTTTACGGCTCCCCGAACTTCGACGCGCAGGACGTCACCGGGACGCGCCGGCCCAAGGGGGTGTCCCTCGCCTGCCTGTCTTGCCACGACGGAAGCATCGCCTTTGATGCGCTGGTCAACGGGCCGGGATCGGGGGGATTCAATCCGACCAATCTCGGCTTTGGCCGCGGTCCGGGGACCAGCACCAACTCGATCAATTTTTTCGGGGGCGGGATCGTGGACGGCGACAAGACCTTTAACGAGGGACTGCGGGATACCACGGAGGTGGAGAAGACCGGCGAGAGTCCTTTTTCCGGGGGCCTTCACGATCTGGTGCACGGCGGCGGCGGGGGCGAGGGAGCGCAGCCTTTCCCGAACCTGGGTCTGGATCTCCGGGATGATCACCCGATCGGAATCGAGATCCCCTGCCTCACCGATGCCCAGTTCAATCAAATCTGCCAGGACCTGACGACGTCCAAACTGGACGGCGGGACGGACGGGACCAGCGTCGCTTATATCAGCCGATCGCTGCCGCCCCCCGGACTGGCGGTCTGGCCGTTGGAAAAACGGGACCGCCTCCGCGCCTATCCGTCGACGGAGCAGCCCGGGCGGTATTATATCGAGTGCGCCTCCTGTCACAACCCCCATACCCCCCGGGTGTCGTTTCTGAGGCTGCCGAGCGGCGTTCCGGGCTTGGTCCAGAAGGACCTTTCTCCGTCGGATACTGCCGGAAACCCCGCCGGGAAAATGTGGGGTCAAATGCCCAATGCGGGCAGTGCGATCTGTTTGTCCTGTCATGCAAAGTAATTTGAGGATAAGATCAAGGATGGTTGCGGTAAACATGTCACCGGAAAGGAGGATAGGGCGATGCCATTGAAACGCAAAATTTTCATGCTGATTGCCGGCGCGCTGGTGCTGGCCGCCCCGATCGTGGGCTGGGCGATGCACTTGGGGACCACGACGCTCGGCCACCCCGAGGGTGCCGCGGGACCTCGCGCGGCGGAGGACGTTAGGAACACGCTGCACAATCTAAGCACGTCCAACATCATGGCCGGGATCAACATCAACGGGACGGCGACCTCGACGGCGGAGGTCTGCGTCTTCTGTCACACGCCGCACGGCGCGAATCCCAACACGATCGGGACGCCGGGTGCGCCGCCGTTGTGGAACCGGACGGTCGGGGCGTCGGGAAGCTACACGATTTACACAAGCCCCAATTTCGACGGGACCAATTCCGGCCAGCCCCAGGGCGTTTCCCTCGCCTGTCTGTCCTGTCACGACGGAACGATCGCGCTCGATTCCTTGATCAACATGCCCGGATCCGGCGGATTCCGGGTGGCCAACGAAACCCCTCCGGGAGGCACCACGAATTTGATCCAACCGGCGGGGGGGTCGGCCTTCCTGAGCGCGGGCACCAATACCATGAACAATGCGCAGAGGACGGATACCGGTCCAAATTATGAGCAGATCCTGGGAGGCGCCGCGCCGTTTCCGAACCTGACAACGGACCTGAGCGATGATCACCCGATCAGCATGGAGATCCCCTCCACCGGCGCCGGTCCCGATCCCCAGTTTGACCAGTTGATCAATAATTCGGGCGCGCCCGATCCAAGCGGGTTGACGCTTTTGACACGGACGGGAACGGTCAATCAGGATAAGCGGGATACCCTCCGTGCCTATCCGGCCGCGGGGGGCGGCCGGCCTGCGGGCGGTAAATATATCGAGTGCGCCTCTTGCCACAATCCGCATGCGCCACGGCCGATGTTCCTCCGGCTCCCCAGCCGCTATGATTCGGCGTTGGCGCTTCCATCCGGCGGCGGGGCGACGACTGTGAACGACCTATTGGGTAATGGGGATGCCACCTTGCTCGCGGATAATCCAAACGCGGGAAGTTTGATCTGCATCTCCTGCCATCAGAAATAAGGGAAAAAGGGCGCAGGGCCCTGCGATAGGATCTTGAGGGGATAAACCAACGGCATTGCGGGGGCGGGGTGAACCCGTCCCCGCAGGCCGAAATATCGCGGTTCATTTCCTGGATGCTTCCCGCTGTTCCGAGGTGAGGCATCCTGTTTTTTATATATGGATAAATAAAATCAAATGGGCTCAGCGAGCAAGGGGAGCGAGAGGGGGAGGACTTCGGAGAGCTCAGTCGAGCCGCTCCGTCCCGACTTCGGCGAGCTCAGTCGAGCCCCTTTACATAGACAAGCCCGCGGCGGGAATGGAGGGGGCCGGATCCAAGCGATCTTATTGTTCGCGCTGCTCTCTGTTTCGGGCGGCGGCGTCCAGGCCGGCGGGCCGGAAACGCATGCCGGCGGCGACAACGTAGGGACCGCGTTATCCAAACCGGTCGCTTCGGTGAACGGCGTCGATATCCGGGCGGCCGATCTTCAGAAGGCCATGGAGGAACGCATCCCGGAGACCGGTCATCGCACGATTTCCCAGAAGCGACTGGCCGAGATCCAAAGCGAAGAGCTGGATAAACTCATCGGCCAGGAGATCCTGTATCAAGAGGCCCGGCGCTTGAAGATCAATGTGAAGGCGGAGGCCGTCGAGGCCGAGATCCGGAAGATCCAGGGCCGGTTTCCGTCGGAGGAAAAATACCGGCGGGCGCTGGAGGTTCAAGGGCTGACCCCGGAGGATATCCGAACCGGGGTCGAGAGACATCTGGCCATTCAGCAGTTGACCGATCGGGAGGTTCGTTCAAAAATCAGCATCAGCGATGATCAGATGAAAGTATATTATGACCGTCATCCGGAACAGTTCATGCGGCCGCAGCAAATCCGGTTGCGGATTTTATTGATCCGGGTGGATCCCTCCGGGCGTGCGGCGGATTGGGAAAAGGGCCGTCAGAGGGCGCAGGAATTGGCCGACCGCGCCAAAAAGGGGGAGGATTTTGAAAAACTGGTGCGGGAGTTTTCGGAGGATGAAGACCTGAAAGCGACGGGAGGCGATACGGGTCTTCTTCATCAAGGGCGTTTGCCCTATGCCGAGCTTGAAGGGGTGGCGTATGACCGGGACGTGGGTTCCATCAACGATCCGGTTCAGACGCTTTACGGATACGTGGTGTTCAAGGTGGAGGAGAAACAACCGGCCCGGCAGATGGCCTTTGAGGATCTCAACAAGGACCTGTTGCGGAATGAAATGCGGAAGTCCGCGACAAACGCGAGGTTGAAAGAATGGATGGACGGCCTTCGTGCGAAGGCTGAAATCAAAATCTATTGATGCGTATCACTCGTTGATTCAATCTGAGGGTCGATATTTTAAGATAGATCTTTCATCGGGGCGCGGGGCCGTTGATGCAAAGGGGAGTCGAGGGGTCTTTTAACCGGTGGATCCGTTCCGCGTTTTCAGGGAAGTGTCGTCAATGGAGAGAGACAGGGAGGGCCGGATGGCCGTGGCCAAGGCCCAACGGCCGCTGGCTGTGGATGATGGCGGTCTTATCGATCCTTGTGGAATGCTCCGAGGCCCGGGCGCGCCTTCTCAATATCGGGGGCAACTTAGACATCAATTACAACACGTCCACGACTTTTTCGGACACCAACGTGAGTAACACGACCAGCACCATTCGTTCGCTCAATCAGCAATACGGCCTGTATGTATTTGGGGACGCCAATCGCCTCGGCGGGTATCGCGCCGATGTCTCGTGGCTGGACCAGGACGTGAAGCTTCACCAGACGGATCAGGAAAACCGTTTTAATGTGATGGATTACCGGCTCACCATGAATTTGTTTCCGGTATGGTCTCCCCTGAACCTGAGCGCTCAACGGGTGGACCGGAAGAACGACCTGAGCATGAACGGCACAAGTTTGTCTACCACCGATCATATTAATTCGCTGGGTGCGAACTGGGTCGTCAACCTCCAGAAAATACCGCGATTGGTCCTGAACTTCCAGCAGACCCATCTCGACTCGAATACCGGAACTCAGTATCTCACCCGGACATTCACCGCCCTCACCGATACGACCATCGGGGCGAGCCATCTGTCGGGCGGCTACCAATACAGTGAAGCGGACACCAACACCTCCTCCGCCTCCACCTCGAACGGCTTCAATCTCGACCTCAATTCCGAATTGACGACCAGCCTCACCCTCACCGCGTACGGACGCTACGCCCAACGGCATATCCCCGAAGCGGTGACGGCGATTCCCCTGGTTCCGGGAGGACCGACCGCCGGGGTGTCCTTCTTTCAGGAGCGGAGTCTCGGCACCGCGCTGATTTATCGCCCCCTCCTGTACTGGTGGGATGGCATGGCCAGTTATAACTACAGCGAGACGCCCTTCTTTAATGATTTTAAGACCGAGACCGTTCAGGGATTGGCGAACCTGCGCTACAACGAAAAAACGGACTCGTCCTTCGACGGTCGATACCTGCACATTTCCGTCACCGACTCGACCATCAACTCCGAATCGGCCGATGCGACCTTGAACTACCGTCCGATCTTCGGCCTGACGACCGGCCTGGCCGGCAGCGCCGGGCTGACCTCCACGATCAACACGGGGACGCCGGACACCAATAATCTCTTCCAGCAATACCGTTATAACATCATGTATTTCCGGCCCTGGCAGAATCTTCAGTACCGGACCTCTTATCAGATCAGCTACGGTGATTCGACCACGAATCCGATCGGGGTCGATTCCACCGACCTGAGCAACAATATCACGCTGGGGGTGGATAACACCAATACCCAGATCCTCCATGTCGGTTTGAACGGGACCTACAGCAACATCCAGCGCAAGACCGATTCCGTCCGGACGGATCAAAACACCTATCTCCTTCAACTTTTTGGCGACAGCTCGTATTACAGGAATTTGATCATCAACTCCGATAGCCTCCTGCTCCGGGGCACGGCCAGTTACTCCGATACCACGGGATTCGGCGTGGCCGGAAGAGAGACTTCGGGCGACCTGGAGGGCAACTACTCCACCCCGGTCGGGCTGGTGGCGAACGCGACCTACCGGATTGAGAAATATCCGATCGAGCTCCTTCTGGATCGGCAGATATTTACCGGCCAGATCCAGTACACCACCTATTTGATGCTGAACACGAACCTGCTCGCCTCGGTTAAGGATACGGAGGAGGACAACCGCTTCCGTCCCGATGTCAATGTATTGGAGGGCGACGCCACCTTAACTTATCAGGTCGGCAAGTTGATCCTGGGAATACAGTTCCAGGAGATTGAAACCCGGACGTCCGGCGACCGGTACGGGACCCGCTCCATCATGGCGCGGGCCAGCAGGCCGTTTTGATGAAGGGGGGCGCCAAGATCACCGTCGGACTTTTTAGGCTCTTGGGGCTGGGCTTGATTCTGACATCCTGCGCGACGACCGGGCTTGAGAAGGCCGACAAGGTGGAACGCTACTGGCCGTTGCCGCCCGATCCGCCGGTGATTTCGTATCTTAATAGTTTTTCCGAGCCCAAGGACCTGGGTGTTAAACGGAGTTGGTTCAGAATGACCGTGGAATTTCTGTTTGGAAAGGGCGCGGCTCCGCACATGCTTCGTCCCTATGCCGTGGCCACGGACGGAAAGGGGCGGGTCTACGTCACGGATACCGGCCTCCAGGCCGTCCATATTTACGATTTTGCGGACAAGTCCTATCACCAGATATTTTGGATCGAGCGGGGCCGATCCCGCCTGATGTCCCCCGTGGGGGTCGCCCTGGATGAAAACGGCCTCATTTATGTGTCCGATTCGGAGCTGAACCGGATCTTTGTTTACGAACCTAAAAAATGGAGACTGGTCCGGACGATCGGGGCGCCGGGGGAGTTTCATCGTGTGACCGGAATCGCCTATGATCCGAAATCGCGGAGGCTTTATGCGGTGGACACCGGGGCCCACAATGTATCGGCCTTTGATCTCTCGGGTAAAAAGCTGATGACGTTCGGACAACGGGGGGAAAAGGAGGGCGAGCTCAATTTTCCGACCCACATCACGATCGATGCCGAGGGAACTTTGTACATCACAGACTCGATGAACTTCAGGGTCCAGATTTTCGATGAGGAGGGAAAGTTTTTAGGAAAGCTGGGTCAGTTGGGAAACACCCTGGGTAGCTTTTCGAAGCCCAAGGGCGTCGCGGTGGACTCTTCCGGACATATTTATGTGGTGGACGGCATCTACGACACGATCCAGATCTTTGACCGGAAAGGCGAGCTGCTTCTGAACTTCGGCCATGCCGGCGAGAAGGAAGGGGATTTCTGGTTGCCGGCCGGAATCGCCGTCGACAAAAAGGACCGGATTTATGTGGCGGACACCTACAACCAGCGGGTGGAGGTCTTCCAGTTCCTGGGGGAACCTAAACCGTGACAAGGCCGTCCGTTCACCCTCGAAGACAGGGGGCGGAAGGAGAGAAAGGGAACAAGATGGGTCCAAATTGTACCGCAGTGAGTCTTGCCGTTAATAAACATGGGGCATGGGCCTTGATTATTTTTATGATCCTTCTGCACGGCTTCGGCCCGGCGGATGCCGTATTTGCCCAGCCCATACCGCCGGGGACCGTTCCCATCGAAGAGGACATCAAGATCACGAAACACAACCTTTCCAGCTCCGGGCTTGGTACCGTCAAATCCACCGAAACGTCCGAGATCTGCGTCTTCTGCCACACCCCCCATGGTTCCAGTGCCACGGCCTCCGGAATAAAAGCGCCGATCTGGAATCGCAACATCGACTATCAGAACACGCAGTCCTATACCCTCTACGATAATACCTGGAGCTTTTCGTTTGAAGGGACGTTGAACGATCCGAACAAACCCACGGGGTATTCCCGGCTCTGCCTGTCCTGCCACGACGGCACGATCGCGATCGGAACCGTGGTTAACAAGCCCGAATCGGGCGGCTATTTGAGCACGACCATCGGCATGACCGGCGTGCAGCCGGGCGGTCAAATGCCCCTGGGATCCGGGGGGTTCACCGGCGACACGCGAAACCTGGGCCGTAACCTTCAGAACGATCATCCGATCTCCTTTCGATTCGACTCCGCGCTGGCCACGGTGACGGACACCGAGCTGGTGGATCCCGGACCGCCGCCGGCGGGGATCAACGATGCGACCCCGCTGGCCCCGGCCGGCGGGTACAAGACCGGCGTGAAGCGATACGGAAGCACGGTAACGCCGATGACCTTTGAAAACGTTCAATGCACCTCCTGCCACAATCCCCATGCCGTGACCTATCCCAAATTCCTTCGGGCCTCGCGCTTCCAGGACGCGAGCGAGTCGGGGTTTCTGCCCTGCAGTCCGACGCCCTGTATCGGGGGTGGCGGACCGACGCCGGCGACGGGGCAGATCATCTGTCTTTATTGCCACAGCAAGCCGGGTTGGAGTCCCAGCACGCATTCCGTGAGCACGGCGATCCACGCGGCCTATCCGCTCGCCGATGACACCGCCACCCCCGACCCCGAGAACTACGATTTCGACGGGATCCATACGGTGGGGGCCTACGCCTGCCGCAACTGTCATGATCCGCACACGGCCCAGGGCGCGAAGAGGATCCATAAGGAAGGGGTCACGACCTTCGGTGGAAGCGACGCGGTCGAAAACACCTGCTTCCTTTGCCATGCGCCCAACGAGAAAAGCGTGAACGATGATTACATCGCGAATTTATTGCCGGCCGGAGATAAGACCTCCAGTACCAACCCTAGGTTTTTACCCAACGCGACCGCACGAAACGCCCCCGACATCTTTTCCGAATTCAACAAGGACAACTCGACCTGCGCGGGGGGCAGCGGCACGGGGAGCGCCATGTGTCTTCAACTCCCGACCTTGGTCCGCGGCCACGACCCGGTCTTCATCTCCCGTTCCCAGGAGGGGGTGCAGCTGAAGAGCGAAGGGCTGGCGATGGTCCCCGTCCTCAATGAGGAGCCGCCCGGGAGCAACACGCCGGACGAGGCGCATATCGAATGCGTGGACTGCCACAACCCGCATCAGGTGAACAGCCCGAATTTACTCGCCCTGTCCTACAACGGCGCGCCGAATGTCGCCCCGCCCGGTTTGCCCAACGCGAACGGGGAGGGGGGACGGCTCAAGGGAATGAAGGGGATCGGAATCGACGTCACGGGGACCCGTCCCATCGTGGTGGGTCGTTGCGAGCCGGGGTTCGTCATCTGCGGAACCGACATCACCATCAATGCGAAACACCCGTTGCTGGCCACCAAGAGCAGCGCGGACCGGGATCCCTACGTGTACGAGGTCTGTTTCCGCTGCCACGGCAACAGCTATACGAATCTCTTCGGGCCGATTTCAGCCAGACAATACCGGAATCCCGACGATGTCATCGCCTTAAATGTGCCGCAGAATTATGCCAGCTATGTATCCATTCCCTTCTCGCCCCGGACGGATCCGACCAACGGTCCGACGGGCGATCAATTCAGCTATATGGGCTTCAGCAACAAATGGCGCGAGTTCAACCCGCTGTCCCATGATCTGGATACCCCCCCGATGATCAGCGTGGACCTGGCCCGGTTCGGAACGGCCGTCTTTTCGCACACACAGCAGCCGAACCCGGCCTACCATCCCGTCGTGGTTCCGGGCCGCAACGGCTCCCCCCAGCTGTGCAAGCAACTGGCCGCCGCATTTGGAATAAGCAATTGTCAGACGCCGGCCGATACGCTTCCTTCCGCCGGCGCAGCGACCAGCGCGCTGTCCAACTTAACCATTCAATGCACGGATTGTCATAACAACAATAAATACGATGCCTATAACAATTTATTAAGCATTACTCCGGTTACGGGTTTCTCAAGCAATTCCGATCGAGGTTTCCTGGGTCCGTTGACCGAGTCCAACCTCCGACCAACGGATGTTTGGCCCGGTCTCAATTTTCGTGTGGATTATATTACGGGCCGGCCGAGCCAACCCATCGGACCGCACGGCTCTATCCATCGGCGCCTCCTGCGGGCCAATTACGATACCAACATCCTCGCGCCCGGCCGCTGCTTCGAGCAGCAAGATCCCCCGGGTTGCGCCAGCGGGGACGGGTACAGCGGGAGCGGGGTCACTCACGGCATTGCGGGCGGAGGGGCCGGATCGAACCCCAGCCATTTTCAAAAGTTCCTGCTCTGTTTTCAGTGTCATGATCGCGCGGCCTTCGATCCGGCCGTGACGACGACCTATTACGGGCAGACGACCCTGGGGGATAAGGACCGCAGCCTTACACGGTTCTTCGGCCTGGCGCCTTCTTCCGCCGGGGTGGACTCGTGGTGGAACGGAAACCTTCATATGTACCATCTCCGGTGGAGCGGCGCGATGTGCCATGAATGCCACTACAACGTCCACTCGAACATCGAAGCGCTCAACACCATTTACGGCGACGGTCACGGCGGGGGGCTGGCGGACGACGGCGTGGACGGCATGCCGGACGGCGTCCGGGGGACGCACCTGATCAATTTCGGCCCCCTGGTCGAAGGGACCACGAACCATAAGCCGATGTGGTTCTACGACGGCTCCGCGTTCCGGTGTTACTTGCGCTGCCACAACGAGGTGATGGACTCCTGCGCCTACCAGGCCACCAGCACGGGCACACCGAACGCACGGTGGTGCGCCGGAGGCCGGAATCCGGGGACGAGCGGGTGAGCTTGCCGGTGCGAAGGTGAAAAGTCGAAAAAGGTTAAAAGGGTTGGCCACCGTTCTAAGCGTTCTGGCCCTGACGCCTTTCAACCCTTTAACGACCTGGGCGGGGATACCGGAGAACATGGTCCTGATCCCGGCCGGGAAGTTTTTAATGGGCAGCTCGCCGAAAGACGGGCGGGTCGGTTTTACCGTGGGGGTGGACGAGTTGCCGCAGCACACCGTCGATCTGAGGGCGTATTATATCGACCGGTACGAGGTGACGGCGAAGCAGTACGGCCGGTTCATTGAGGCAACGGGAAGAAAGCCCCCCGGCGACCCCCGGTTCCCTGAAATTTATCCGTGGGCCCGGGAGGGCGGGGTTCCGAAAGAGTTTGAAAACCACCCGATTATTTATGTATCATGGGACGACGCCGAGGCGTATTGCCGGTGGGCGGGCAAAAGGCTTCCGACCGAGGAGGAATGGGAAAAGGCCGCGCGGGGAACGGACGGGCGGATCTGGCCCTGGGGAAACATCTTCGATCCCCGCAAGGCCAATGTCCAGGAGTATAAATCCGGGGGGACCTTGCCCGTCGGGAGTTTTCCGAAGGGCGTGAGCCCCTACGGGGTCTACGACATGGCCGGAAATGTGGCCGAATGGACCGCGGATTGGTATCAGGCCTATCCGGGGAGCAGGCTCGTTCGAAGCGCCTTCGGGAAAAACAAGGTAGTCAAGGGCGGCGCCTACACCTTGCCGGGCGAACCCTATGCCCGGTCGGCCAGCCGCACCATGGCCCGCGAACCCGGAATGCGGCATCGGTCGATCGGTTTCCGGTGCGCCAAAGATTTGAAATGAGTTTCAAGGTGGAAAAGTTGAAAGGTTTGAAGGTGGGGAAGGTATTTCCCTTATTAACCTTGCTGACCTTTCAACCGTTCAACCTTTCGGCCGCAAACGTCGCTGGGCCGGCGGACATGGTGCGGATCCCCGCGGGCGAGTTCATGATGGGCAGCGACGCCAACGACGGGAAGATCGGGTTCGAGGTGGGCGTGGATTCCATTCCGAAGCACACCGTCTCCGTGCCGGCGTTCTGGATCGACCGGTATGAAGTGACGATCGGTCCATACCGGAAATTCGTGGCCGCCACCGGACGCGAGACGCCCTCGATCTGGAAGGACTATAAAGAATTCGGATATCCCGCTCCGGAGGACCATCATCCCGTGATCGACGTGAATTTTTATGACGCCGAGGCGTATTGTCGCTGGGCGGGCAAACGGCTTCCGAGCGAGGAGGAATGGGAGAAGGCCGCGCGGGGAACGGACGGGCGGATCTGGCCCTGGGGAAACCGCCTGGACCTCCAACGGCTCAATACGGAAGACTCGAAGCGCAACTGGACGACGCCCGCCGGGAGCTTTCCCGGGGGGGCCAGCCCGTACGGCGTGTACGACATGGCCGGAAACGCGATGGAATGGACCTCCTCCATTCTCCAATCCTACCGGGGAGCTCCGAAGACCATGGCCCCGGACAAAAAATTTCGCGTCCTGAGGGGGGGATCGTGGGGCATGCCGGCCAATCCTTTCGCGCGACCGGCCCATCGGCATTTCCGCCTGGCCGAATTGGCCCAGCCGGATTTCGGCTTCCGCTGCGCAAAGGACGCGGACGAACGTACGGGTGAACCACCGAAGTGATGGCAAGGCGATCTGAAGACCGACCGGGATTTCATGGAAGCCGTCGAAGCGGATTCGCCGCCGGTCTATTCTCCTTGTTCATCCTGGCGCTTCCGTTCGGCTGTGCATCCCTGCCGCCCGCGGTTCCTCGCCCGAATCCGGAGACCCCCATGGTCTACGTGCCGGCCGGGTGGTTTCTCATGGGCAGCACGGAGCGGGATGGAAGAATCGGGTTCGAGATCGGGGTGGATGAACTTCCGCAGCAGAAGGTCTACGTCCGGGGGTTTTACATCGACCGTTATGAGGTCACGGAGGCCCAGTACCTCCAATTTTTAAACGCGACGGGCTCGAAGAAATATCCGGGCTATTGGAAGGAGGCGGGCCGGGCGGATCATTTCCCGGAGGGGTATGACCAATACCCCGTATCGGACGTGGACTGGTTTGATGCGGCGGGCTACTGCCGGTGGGCGGGGCGGCGCCTCCCGACCGAGACCGAGTGGGAAAAGGCCGCGCGGGGGACCGACGGCCGCCTCTGGCCCTGGGGCGATCGCTTCGAGCCCGGATGGGCCAACACCCTGGAGAGCAGCGCGGCCTGGAAGGCGCCCGCGGGTCAGGGGCATTACCGGGTGCCGGGATGGAAGGCCCCGGTCGGCGGCCACCCGGAGGATGTCAGCCCCTACGGGGTGTATGACATGGCCGGCAACGTGAGGGAATGGACGTCCACGGCCTATCGCTCTTATCCCGGCAATCCGTCGAGGATGGTCAAGGATCCCGGAAGTTTTAAGATCATCCGGGGAGGCTCCTATTTGACCGAGGCCGCATTTTCGAGGACCGCGGCGCGTTTGGCGATTCTTCCGACGGTCGGGCCCCGGGAAAAAGACGGTTGGCATTCGGATTATACCTACGGTGTCCGATGCGCCAAGGATTAAGAGGAAGCCGGATCGTTGTGAGCTGAAGCGGTGAGCCGTGCGGCATGGCCGATCGTTATTTCCGCGGTGATCCTGGCGGGCTGCGCGGTCATGCCGTCCGATGCGAAGCGCGGGGTTCAGGGCGGACGGCTTGTTTATAGCTCCAACCGGGACGGGAACTGGGAGGTTTACCGAATGGATCTGGCGACCGGGGAGGAAAGCCGGCTGACGCGAAGCCGCGGGGACGATATCTGGCCGGTCTGGTCGCCGGACGGGACGCGGATCGCGTTCGTTTCGACCCGTGACGGGAATAAGGAAGTTTATGTCATGAAGGCCGACGGCACGGGTCAGACCCGGCTGACCGCCACGCCCGCCGACGAGGAGGATCCGGACTGGTCGCCGGACGGGACGCGGATCGCGTTTACGTCGGTAAGAGACGGGAACGAAGAAATCTACGCGGTGGACGTCGGGACGGAGATCCCGCCCGTATCGACGCGGGAGCGGCGCTTGACCCACGGAACGGCGATGGATGCCATCCCGGTCTGGTCTCCGGATGGAACGAAGATCCTGTTTGTCTCGACCCGGGACGGAAACCCCGAGGTCTATGTCATGGAGTCCGACGGGTCCCATCCGACCCGGTTGACCTACAGCCCGGCGAACGACGGCCTGGACACCCATCTCTGGTCGCCGGATGGGACGCAGATTGCGTTCGTGTCCGAAAGGGATTCGAACCTCGAGGTCTATGTGATGGCCTCGGACGGAACCCGGCTGCGCAACCTGACCGACAACCCGGCCGCGGATGACGGAGCGGTCTGGTCGCCCGATGGACGCTTTCTTCTGTTTGTATCCGACCGGGGCGGCGGGGAGCAGATTTACCGTATGCGGTCGGACGGCTCGGAACTCACCCGGTTGACGAACGATGCTGAGGAGCATTTCTGGCCGGCCTGGTCGCCGGACGGAGGACGGATCGTGTATACCTCGGGCCGCGATCGGTTTTCGGAAGTTGAGATTCTGGACCGGGACGGATCTCACCCGACCCGGTTGACGCACAGCCATGCGGAGGAGAAATGGGTATCGTGGGCCCGATGATCGTGAGACGACGCGGAAGGATCGGCGCGGGCGCAAAAAGCGGGGCTGCGAACCTTCCGGCTCGCCCTCGCAACACGCCCCGGGCGATCTTCGTGTTCCTGGCCTTGTCCTTTCTCTGGCATCCCGCCTCGGTTTGGGCGAAGCACACGGCAAGTCGGGTCATCTACGGGCCGACCCAACTCTACGTGACGTTAAAAGGACTCCGGCAATTCTATGTCATCGACCGGAACGATCCGACGCAGGTCCGCAGGGTGCCGGTGGACTCTCCCCCCTGCGGCGGATTCATCACATCGAACGGCCGTAATTTTTACGTCGCGCTGGGCGAGGCGGATGCGATCGCGGTGGTGGATACCCAATCGAACGTCATCCGGGCCAAAATTTCGTTGAAGGATGAGCAGGGGCATTATATGGACCCGGGCGGGATGGCCGTCTCGCCCGACGGCAAAACGATCTTTGTGGCCAACGAGTCCGGCGACAGCCTCTCCGTCGTGGACATGGCCAGCCGGACCGTCAAAAAACGGATCCCGATGGGGATCGGGCCCCAGGGCGTTGCGATTACCCCGGACGGAAAATCCCTTTACGTAACCGACCTCTATTCGATCCGCGCGGTGGACACCGCGACCGGAGAGGTCAAGGCCCGCTTGAACGTGGAGGATCCGGGCTCGGCTGCGGCCCGAACCGTCGTCCTTCCGGACGGCGAGGAGATCTTCAGCGGGCCGAGGGACATCGTGATGGCGCCGGACGGCCGGGCGGCTTATGCGGCGATCGAGAACAGCGGGGAAATCGCGATCGTGGATACGGGAACGAACCAAATCCGGAATAGGGTGAAGGTCGGGAGCTACCCCGGCGGATTGGCCCTCTCGCCGGACGGCCGCTCCCTTTACATCGCGCACCGCGACGCGCGTGAGATCTCGGTCCTCGATACGGCGAGCGAAAGGGTGGTCAGGAAAGTCACGGTGGGGAAAGACCCGTGGGACATCACCGTTTCACCCGACGGCCGGACGGTCTATGTCGTCAATCAAGGGTCCTCGGACGTTTCGATCGTGGATTCCTCCGACTATAAAGTAATAAGGACCGTGGCCCTGGCCGGGCCGACGGCCCAGGCCCCGCCCGTCGGTCCGACCCGGTCCGACCGCGACCACAAGATTGCCTTCGAATCCCGGCGCTCCGGGAACTGGGAGATCTATCTGATGGAGGCCGACGGGACGCATCAAATCCGTCTGACCCACACCACGGCCGAGAATCGGGCCCCCTTCTGGTCCCCCGACGGCCGAAAAATTCTATTCGTTTCGGACCGGGACGGAAACAAGGAAGTATACGTGATGAATGCCGACGGATCGGGACAGCGCAATCTCACCCGAAGCGCGGAGGATGACTTCAGTCCCTCCTGGTCGCCGAACGGTCAATGGATCACCTACGTCTCCAAGCGAGACGGGAGCCGCGAGATCTACCGGATGGATCCGGAGGGAGGGCGCCAGACCCGTCTGACCGCGGCCGGCGACAACTGGAATCCCAACTGGTCCTCCGACAGCCGAAAAGTCGCGTTTGTGTCGAATCGCGACCATAACAATGAAATCTACCTGATGAACTCCGACGGGTCGGATCAAGTGGACTTGACGAAGAACCCGGCCGAGGACGGCCGCGGGAGCCATTCGTGGTCGCCGGACGGCTCCAAAATCGCCTGGGTCACGAACCGGGACGGGAATTGGGAAATCTATGTCATGAATGCCGACGGGTCCAAACCGGTTAACGTGACCCGCAGTCCGGCGGAGGAAGGAGTCGGCATGTTCGTCTGGTCGCCGGACAGCCGGCGGATCGCGTTCATCTCGACGCGGGACGGCAACGAAGAGGTTTACATCGTCAATGCGGACGGGACCGGTTCGTTGAACCTGTCGAGAAACCCGGGGATGGATGACGTCCCCCTTTGGTCCCCGGACGGCGAAAAAATGGCCTTTGTCTCGAACCGGACCGGCCATGACGAAATCTACGTCATGGACGCCGACGGGCGGGATCAAGTGCAATTGACGTTTACGAAGACGAGGGAGGATTACCCCCGCTGGCAACCGTGAGGATGAAGAGAGGTTAACATGCAAAAGGGTTCAACGGTGCAAAGGTCGAAAAATTTCAGGATTCGAAGGCTCCAAGGTTTAAATTTGAAAAAGTGCAAAGAGGGTTCAAGGGTCGGATCGTTCTTAATCCTTTCAGCCTTCTTAACCTTTCTACCCGTTGTCCCCGAGGCGATGGCCGGGCAGAAAAAAATCGTTTACGAGTCGAATGAGAACGGCCATTGGGAAATCTACACCATGAACGCGGACGGCACGGGCGCAACACGGCTGACGCACGGGCGGGCCGACAACCGCGCCCCCGCGTGGTCCCCGGACGGGAAAGAGATCGTTTTTGTTTCGGAGCGGGACGGAAACAAGGAGATCTACAAAATGGATGCCGACGGTTCGCATCAGGCCGACCTGACGCGCAACGCCGGTCAGGATTACAACCCGGCCTGGTCTCCCGACGGAGGCCAGGTGGCCTTCGTCTCGGATCGGGACGGCAATCAGGAAATCTATTCCATGACGGCGGACGGGGGCCGGGTCCGACGGCTGACGCGGAGCGAGGCGCGGGACTACAGCCCCGACTGGTCGCCGGACGGCACCAAGATCGCCTTCGTGTCGAGACGGGACGAGAACTACGAAATCTATCTCATGGACGCCGACGGAGGGCATCCGATCAATCTGACCCAGAATCCCTCCGAGGACGGGCGGGGGTTCCATTCCTGGTCTCCGGACGGGGCCTCGATCGCCTGGGGAACGGACCGCGATATGAACCGGGACGGAAACTGGGAGATCTACGTGATGAATGCGGACGGTACGAAGCCGAGGAACCTCACGCGGACCAAATCCGACGAACAGATGGGGATGCAGGTCTGGTCGCCGGACGGGCGGCAGATCGTCTTCACAACCACGCGGGACGGCAACAACGAAATTTACGTGATGAACCGGGACGGTTCCGGTGTGAAGAACCTTTCGCGAAATCCGGCCGTGGATGCCCAGCCGGTCTGGTCGCCGGACGGCAAGCAGATCGCCTTCATCTCCAACCGGGACGGCGCGGAGGAGGTTTACGTGATGGATCCCGACGGCGGCCATCCGAAGCGCTTGACCTTCAACCGCGACGGGGTCGGCGCGCCCCGGTGGCAACCGTAGAAGGGAACCGAGGGGGCGGCGAGGAGGATGCGATGAAGGATCTTGGGGTTGAAGGGCCGGAAAGTTTAAAGGTTAAAATGAGAAAAATATTTTCGACCGTCCTGCCGTTGCTGGCCTTTCAGCTTTTCGTCGCGGGCTGCGCGATGAACGATGTCACGGTGCTGCCCATCCGGGCCTTGCCCGCCAACGCGGTCCATCCGGTCTGGTCGCCGGACGGGAAATCGCTGGCGTTCGAAAGCGACCTGGCCGGAAATTGGGATATCTGGACGATCCGTCGGGACGGAACGGGGCTGAAACAGATCACGCACGAGCCGAGCAACGAGCGTTTTCCCTCCTGGAGTCCCGACGGCGCCCGACTGGCCTATGCGTCCGATCGCGGCGGCAATTGGGACATCTGGAGCATGAATCTCGACGGGACGGACCACCGTCAACTGACCGTGTACAACGGACTGGATATCGCGCCGGTCTGGAGTCCGGACGGGAAGCGCATCGCCTTCGTTTCATCCCGCTCCATGGATGTGCTCGTCTGGGTCATGGATGCGGACGGCGGGAATGTCCAGGGGATGCCGAACATCCGCTGCGGCGATTGGGTCTCCGCCTGGAGCCCGGACGCGCGATCGGTGGCCGCCGTCTCGTCGATGCGGGGGAGGAGCGACATCTGGTTGATCGATACCCGGGACCGGACCATCAAACAGCTGACCCAGAAGACGGAGACCCGGCGGGACTTTCTCCCGGCCTGGAGCCCGGACGGAACCCGGATCGCCTTTGTCTCGGAGCGGAACGGGCATCGGGACGTCTGGGTCATGGACCGCGACGGGAACAACGAGCGGCGCCTCGGCCGGAATGTCCTGGGAACGCGCGAAATGAAATACAATGTGGACAAACAGGTTTTCGACGGACTGAGCTTTCTCTATCTTTCCTGGAGCCCGGACGGCCGGGATCTGGCCTTTACCCGCGTGAACGAGGCGGGGCGCGGAGAGATCGCCGTGATGCAGGTGGCTCAGCAGACGAAATGAGAAAAAACGTCGCGGCTCCCGCCGGCCCGACCGGCGGTGTCCGGTTTGTCGCGTTCTTTGTCAGCCTGATCTGCTCCGGGATGCTTCTTTCGGCCTGCGGCCTGTGGCGTGAAACGGCGCCGCCGGCCCTCTGGCCCCAGGAGGATCTGGACCGCGTCTTTTTTCTCGACCCTCAGCGGGGCTGGATCGTCGGCAAGGCGGGTTTGATCCTCCACACGGAGGACGGGGGGGAAAACTGGACGGCCCAGACGAGCGGTACCCCGAACGGACTGGGCGGCGTGCAGTTTCTTGATTCCTTGCAGGGATGGGTGATCGGGGACAACGGGACCATCCTGAAAACGCTCGACGGGGGAATGCGCTGGCGGCCGCAGCACGCCGGGACGTCGGCCCATCTGTTCAGCCTCCGTTTTGTGGATTCCAAACGGGGCTGGATCGTCGGGCGGGACGGGACGATCCTCCATACCGAGGACGGGGGGGAGCATTGGCGCCCCCAGGCGAGCGGCACGCAAAGCTATCTTTACAGCGTGTCCTTTGTGAACGCCAAGCGGGGCTGGATCGTCGGGCGGGACGGGCTGATCCTCCACACCCGGGACGGCGGGGAGACCTGGGAGAATCAAGTGCTGCCCGAAGGCTACTGGCTCTACGAGGTCTTCTTTCTCAACGAGCGGCAGGGCTGGGCGGTCGGCAAGGACGGGGTCGTTGTCTCCACCGCGGACGGAGGCCGGGCGTGGCAGCGCCAGACCG